>CAYNWI010000015.1:13166-16078 GCA_964400825.1 uncultured Anaerolineae bacterium
TCGGCCACCTCGTCGGTGATCTCCTGGCCCCGGTGGGCGGGCAGGCAGTGCATCACGATGACGTCGGGCTGGGCCTGAGCGACCAGGGCGGCGTTGACCTGATAAGGAACGAAATCCTTCAGGCGTCTCTCGGTTCCCTCCTCCTGCCCCATGCTCACCCAGACGTCGGTGTAGATCACGTCGGCCCCGCGCACGGCAGCGGCGGGATCGCGCCCCAGCTCGATTTTGCTTCCGCTCTGGGCCGCAAATCCCTGGCCCAGATCCACCACGTCGTCACTAAGCTCGTACCCCTCTGGCGAGGCCAGGGCCATATCCATGCCCACCTTGGCCGCGGCGAACAGCAGCGAGGTGGCCACGTTGTTGCCGTCGCCCACGTAGGCCAGCTTCACATTCTCCAGCTTCCCCCGTTTCTCCCAGATGGTGAAGAGGTCCGACAAAGCCTGGCAAGGGTGGTTGTAATCGGACAGGCCGTTGATGACCGGCACCCGCGAATAAGCGGCCAGTTCTTGGACGTCGCTGTGGGCGAACACCCGCGCCATGATGCCGTCCACGTAGCGGGACAGCACCCTGGCCACGTCTGGCACGCTCTCCCGCGCTCCCAGCTTGATCTCGGCTGGCGAGAGGTAGAGGGCCTGGCCTCCCAGGTGGATCATCCCCATTTCAAACGACACCCGTGTCCGCAGGCTGGGTTTCTGGAAGATCATACCCAGCGTCTTGCCCTTCAGAATGGGCTTATTGCCGCCTTTCTGCCACTCCTCTTTGAGCTCCCTGGCCAGGTTCAAGACCTGCCAGATCTCTTCTGCTGACAGGTCAGCGATGCTAAGTAAGTGTTTCACCTTTGCCTCCTAGAAGTTGCTGATAACAGTATAGCGCTTAAGGGGAGGAATGTCAAGCATAAATAGACCCTTAGGGTTGTTGAAACCCTAAGGGTCTGCTTGGCCTAGCGGATTGCCAGTGCTGCCAGCAGCATCCCGGCCATCAGGAAGGGGCGTGTCCGCCGCAGGTACCACAGCTCCACCTGGCCCTGATCAAGAAAGGGCTGCAGGAGCATCTGAGGCAACAGCAGGAGGCCAACCACCCCGGCCACAACAGGCTGCCTCAGGAAGATGAGGAGGGCGACGACAGCAGCTTGTGACACTTTCAGCAGGATCAGCGAGGGCTTCCCCCCGTTCTTGGCCAACTTGAGGCAGCTATGATAAGCCACTGTGTAAAGGATTGCTAATAAGAACGACCACCAGGTAAGAGAACCGAAGGCCGTATGCCCGGCCAGCCAGGCCAATCCCATTTCCAGAATGGCTTGCAAGGACAGGGGGGGCGCGCTGTGTCGGCGGGCGCGAAGAAGAGCCAGCACCATGAGGGCTAAGGCCGCCACGGTCAGGATGATGACGCGCTGCCCCAGGATGATCGCCAGGATCAGGGTCAAAGGCAAGGCGGCCACGAGGCCAACAAAGGCTGGGCCATGTCGCGGCCACAAAACCGCTCGCCACCAGTCCAGCTTCCGACCCAGCCGGCTGAAGACGCGATGGCTGGGTGAGCCGGGTGCGGTGTAGGGCAAGGCAAGCAAGCTGGCCTCCTGAACTTGCGGGCGCCAATTAGAAGAAGCAAGCCAATCCCTCTCAGCGATCAGATGCCACAGGGTACCCCAGAGGGCGTCGGCCAGGAACAAAGCGATTAGCAAGAATAGCAGGTTCTGGCCGCTGAAGGTCAGCCAGCCGGAGGCCACGGCGCCACACAGAGCCGCCCAGGCTGGACTCAGCCAGGTAAGTGGCCGACTAACCCGCACCTCTAACTTCATCAGTGGCCCCAACACCTGATGCACCGGTCTTCCCCCTCCAGAGTGAAAGTTGGGAATATTATACCACAATTTCCCCAGAGTGGACAACTAAAAAGGGAGAGCTCTTCACCCTCCCTTTTCGCAGGCAGTACCGAGTGTAACCTCGACGCTAGTCTTCAGAAGCGCCTTTCTTCTCGGCCTCGGCTTCAACTTCCTCGAGCGCGATTTCCTCTGGCTCAGCCAGCACTGGTGGGGCGGGTGGAACGGGCGTTGGCAGAGGATAGGTCTGCCTGCCGAAGCGGGTCAGCACCACAGCGCCCAGGCCCGCGCAGCCCACGACGAAGGCCATGATAGCCCCTAGGCAGGGGACGGCACGAAGCAAAGAGATAAGCAAGGTGCCCGCCGCTACAGCCATCAGAGGGGTGACGCCCTTGACCTTGAAGGTTTCTAGCAACCTCTGACCCACCAGCAGCCCCACGGCAGCCCAGCCGAAGACACCTGCCACAAGCATAGCCACTCCCAGCAGGAAGGCCACAGGCGACAGGCAGATGGTGATGGCTAACAAGACCATCAAGACGACAGCCACCACGCCGGTCAACAAGCCGATGCCTGCACTCGGCAGGGGGGCGATGAGGACGGCTTGGCCCACTGCCTCCGTCTGCTTCGGCCAGAAGAGGACGATCAACAAGCCCAGGGCAGCCAGGGCCAGGGCCACAAAAATGTCCCTGAAGACGTTGAAGATGGAGCGGGACCAGAGGTCCGTCCCTCTGTTAAAGCTCAGTCTTGTTGGGAAGGTCCCAAAACGCGGGAAGCCTTCGAATTCCAGGCTCCCTACTTCATTGCCTCTAACGACAGCCCCCGGGTCTCGCTGGACGTTGCCGCCAATGGTAACCAAGTCTCCGTCCACGACGGCTGTTGACCGGAGCACCACGTCACCGCCGAAGACGACTAAGTCACCATCTACCTCCCCAGCAACCCTGGCGCTGCCTCCCACGACCACCACATTGCCGTCGAGCCGGCTTCTCGTCTCCAGGACTACACTACCGCCGAGGATCACCAGGTCACCGTGCACCTCCTTCCCCGACTCCAGGGTGAAACTTTCGCCGATTCTAATCCTTCCACCGCCTCCGCCTGCGAA
>CAYNWI010000016.1:0-6827 GCA_964400825.1 uncultured Anaerolineae bacterium
TGGTCGTGGTGTAGGGGAACAGAAGAGAGGTGTGCGTATCAGTGACGTAGATCCACGTCCGATCAGCATTGATGTCCAGGGTGTTGCAAGAAGCTGGTGCAACAGTCAGGGCCGCCGTCCCAACAACACCGTATATCTGGACTGTGCCCGTGATGGCCCCGCTCCCCACCGTCCAGCCATGGAATATCACGCTCCCAACACCTTGGGTGATCACCACAGAGCTAGTGGGCGTGAAGATACCTTGGGGCGTGCTGGTGAAGTCCACCGTCAGTGGCCTGGGCACCACCGCTCCCACCACGTTGCTGTACTGATCGGTCACCGTGAACTGGAGGGTGCTGGTCATGCAGCAGGTGATGGACACAGCAGCGGGCGTGATGGTCAGGGTGTACGGATTGCCCGCCTCTAGGGTGATGGGCACGGTATCTGTTACCACGCTGTCAGTTTCGCAGCATTGCCTGCCCACACCCGTGGCCTCAACCCACACCACCCCCGCTTGCGTTCCGGAGGTCGCGAGAGCCGTAGCTGTGCCACCCGAGGTGCTCGCGCCAGAGCGGAAGGCATCTACGTAGACGCGCGTGTCCGTGCCGCCGGTCACCGTATACCCGGCCACCGTCACCTCTATGTCGTGTGGCCCGTAGCTCAAGCAGTTGGTGATAACGTGCTCGACTTGGAATTGATCTGGCGAGGCATACATGTCAATGGTGATGGGCGAGCCGCTATCAACGGTGACGGTAGCCACCCCGGCATCAGACAACTTGGGATAAATCAGAGAGACTGCCGTCCCCGTGAAGTCCCAACTGGCGGCAGCTCCCGGTGTATTGGAATATATCGCTTCCCCGCCATGGTGACCGTTGGTGTCAACGCTCCAACCATCCGTTATCACCTCGGTTGGGTCTTCCCCCTCTACCAATTCGTATGGGAGGGTGATCCAGGCGCTGTTCTCGTCGGTCGCCACGAAGCCAACCATGGTGCAGTTGGGCACATATTCGCCAAACTGATCTTCGACTGTAGCTTCCAGGTTGGAGGTAGAAATCCCATCTGCCACAATCTGGTTGGGAGTGGCCGTCATCGTCACGTTGTCAGGCGCACTGGCCGTCATTTTAACCGACTTGGTATTGGTTATTGTGGGGGGAATAGAGGGGGCGCCGACGAAAGCGGTCACCGTAGCGTCTTCCGATCCACATGACAAAGTCGCCGAGGTCAAGGTGGCTGTAACCTGACCGTTTTCATCGGTCGTGGCTCCACAGCGGAAGGCGTCAATTCCAATGCAGGCTCCCCCTCCAACTGGAGACTTGGTTAAATATCTCACGGTTATAACGTGCGATCCAGAACCCAAACCAGTAGTGATCACCTGCTCGGCAGTCGTTTTAGGGTCAGCGTACATGTCCACGGTGATGACTGTGCTGCCATCCACCAGAACTTCGGCCACACCACCCTCGGGCTCTTTAACGTACAACATAGAAATCGCGCTGGCCGTGAAAGTCCAATCCAAAGTAGCGTGGGGATGCGCCGTGCCGCACGACTTGACATACGCCCCTCCGCTGGTCTCAGGGTAGTCGCCCATAGGAATCCAATCGCCGGACGACTTATTGACCGCAGCGTCTTCCGCCTCCACGTAGCAGTACTGGTCAATGGTGCCCAAGGTGGTGGTGAAAAAGACGAAAGCGCCAGGTACTGGATCGCAGCCCGACTCTACCGTGGCTATGACAGTCGAATGGGAATAGCCATCGGCCCGGATCTCTCCCGGATAGGCGTTCACTTCTACGTGGCTAGGAAGGCCAGCCAGCAGGGTGCTGCCACCACTTTGCCCTGCATCATCCCGGGCAGCCACAGGCCCTGCGCCAGCAAGGACCACCATCACCAGCGCCAAGCCAAGCATGCCAACGACTACACTCAGCACGATTTTCGCCAGTTTTGCTGTCATCGGACCATTCCCTCCTTGCGTGGATTCCTCTGCTGTGGCGTTCTGGCTAGAGATAGGGGCTATAATTCTTTGAAGAGCAAAGGCAGGTGGTTTCTCCAACACTGGGTATAGATAGCGGTTGCGGTGATCGTTTTCGGGTTGTTCGTGTAATTGGTCATGGTGCTGGTAACGGTGATCGGCGTGGTATAAATGCCATAGCCCGTCAAGCCGTCTTTATTTATGGAAACCGTTACTGAAGACGGCGTGTAGCCCTCGCAGGGGCTGACGGAAAGCCAGGGAGCTGTCGCTGTGACGCTCCACGTGGCACAGTTTGTATTCGGATTGGTGATCTTTTGTGACGGGGGAGCACAACCATCACAGACGAGGAAGTAAAGGCTATCATCGGGGTCCACTTCAAGGTAGTGGGTCGTTGTCATCACAGCGGCGCTGGCATCAATGCGTCCGTAGCCGAAGTATTCATCTCTGCCGGGTTCGCCCAGGTCAACAGCCGTGGACTCGATGATGCCCTCTACCTCGTCGGGCGTCAAAGTGGGATTAACCGACCAGATCAGGGCTGCCAATCCCGATACATTAGGGGTGGCTGCGTGAGTGCTAGTAAGCCTCGCATAGCCGCCTCCCAGGTATACACCCAGAATATCGGTTCCAGGGGCAGCGACGTCCACCTTGTCATTGTAGGTTGAGAAATCAGGGTGACCATCGTCACGGTTAGTGGCAGCAACAGAAAGAACGTGATCAAGAGCTGCTGGATATTTATAGGAGCTATCGAAAGTATCCCCGGCGGCGGCAACAACCAGAGCGCCCTTGGAATGAGCATAATTTATGGCCGTCTGCACTGGCTGGGGGTCAATGCCAGGCATGAGTGTCCAGCTCAGGTTTATGATCTTTGCCCCCTTATCAACGGCGTATTCGATCCCGCCCGCTGTGTGCCAATGGTAGGAGACACCCCATTCATCGTATACTTTGATGGGCATGATCTCAGCCCCCCAGGATACTCCTGCCATCCCCAGACCGTTGTTTGTCTCAGCCACGGCAATACTGGCGACGAAGGTGCCGTGTCCGTAGTCGTCTTGAGGTTCGCCATGCCAATTGACAAAATCCCAGCCATGCACATCGTCTACCTTGCCATTCCCATCGTCATCGAGGCCATTGCCCGCTATCTCGTCTGGGTTTGTCCATATCTTATCCTTTAACTCCGGGTGGGTAAGATCAATGCCTGAGTCAACGAAGGCGATAACTACCCTATCGCTGCCAGTGGTGATGTCCCAAGCGGCAGGGGCCTCAATCGCGGGAAGGTTCCACTGCGAAGGAAAGTACGGATCATTAGGCTCGACGTCCAGAGCGCGAAGGCGGTAACAAGGCCCGACTGCGAAAGCGTCTGCAATCCGAACGGCGTAATTAGGCTCGGCGTACTCCACCAGAGGGTGACACCTTAGATCCTCCACCTTCTCTAGCTCCCGGCCCTGGGGCACGGACAGCAGCACGAGGCCGAGGGTTTCCATCTCGTCCAATACCTCCACGTCCTCAGCGAGGAGCAAAGACCGGAAACCATCTTGCGGAATGCCGTCTTTGAATTTGACGATGATCTCGCCCGCCTTGAACTCCATCGCGCCACGTCCCCCCTCTTTCCCCCCCAAAGCGGCGTCCTGAGCTTGTCGAAGGATTGGGGGGGATGAAGGGGGGGCTGGGTTGGTTGTCCTCGGCATCGGTTCTTCGGCAAAGGCAAGACAGGGCAGAAGAAGAAAAAGGACAACCAAGAGAAAATGTAAAATGCTTTTAATCGTTGGTGCGCCCTTCATCGGCTCTTTACCTCCACATCAGCCGTCTACTGGAAGTTTCTCTGCCAGCCCTCTCTTCGCCTGCACCCAAGATGATACCACAAGATACCATTTGTGTCAACAATTCACTAATCGTGTCCCCGTCCCGGTACTCATATCAAAAAGGCGACAGCTTGCTTCAGCAAGTTGATGTAACCAGATTGGGGCATCGTTTCATTTGACCTCAAAGCAGCTAGAGATCGGTTTACACTTTCGGCCTCCAGCAACGCTTAATTGGCAAGGCTAGCGCCGGCTGAGTAGGCTCGGAGCGCAGCGGAGAGACGTATCGAAGCCAAGCGGGTTGGATGGGCAAAGCCGCTCGCTTGATTTCGATACGCTTTGCTACTCAATCGGCGCTCGCTCCGGCGATTACAGGCAAGAAAGTGTAAAGGTGCTATTTTACTTACTTGAAACGATGCCCAGATTGGACAAGGGGGGAGTAGGTTCCCTACTCCCCCCCTATAAGCTTTATCCACCTGAGCTGCCCCTTGCACTACAGGCTGCGTTTTCTAAGGGTGATTCTTCAATACCAGGGGCAAATAGACTCTATGCAAAACCGACCAATTTGTAACACCGTCAACATACCCGTCTTTCACGACGTGAGTTCTATACTGGTCTACGGGAAAGCCAGTGATCCAGGAGTGGGTTACGCTGATGGCCTTCGTCCCTGACTCAGTAAGAGGCACCCTTGCGCCCCCTACTTCAAGGTGACCACCTTTGTAGACATCAATCCCTACCTCATTTCCTTCCATATCGGCGTAGTCGAAAACCGCCCAGACGGTCCGAGTGCCTTCGCTGAATTCTGTCATGGGTGGTCCATCAGGTGAATCGCTCATATACAGGTTCGTGATTTGACCAGGTGTATCTGCACGCACGTGCCACAGTTCGGTCTTGATGGGCAGAAGTCCGCCTGAATATATATTGGCTGTATAGTTTCCGGCGGGAATGGCACCGCTGACATAAGTCAACTCGACGCACTCAGTACCCCCATCCGTGAACGAGCGAGTAGCATCATACAAAATAACCTCATTCCAAAAGCGATCAATTCCAACGCAGCTTCCGTCACATGAATTCGTTTGACTGATCACTTTCACGGTTACGGTGTGCAGCTCAGAACTCAAACCGCTAGCTATCACCCTCTCATCTCTCGTCTTAGCAGTATCGCACATATCCACAGTGATAGGCGCGAGGTCATCCACCTGCACCTCGGCAACGCCGCCATCGGTATCCTTAACATACGACATTAACACCTTGTCTGCCGTGGCGGTCAAGGTTAACGTTGCGTTGGGGCTCACCGTGCCACACGCCTTGACGTATTGCTCTCCGTGAGCTTCAGACCAGGTCTCAGTGATCCAACCAGATGACTTTATCACCGAAGAGTGTTCCGCCTCCACACTGAACTGAGGGCCGGTGACCGCGATTCGCATCTCTTCCCCGTGCATGTCGGAATAGTCGAAGACCAGGTATACAGTCTCCGTGCCGGCAGGGAAGAGGAGTATATTAGGGCCTTCACACGAATCGCTCATGTGAAGGTTCGTGATGAGACCTTCCTCGGCTACAACGGAACTCTCGACCTTCGCGCCTACCGCCCCTATCAGCACTACCGTCAACACCAGCGCCGTAACGGCGGCTACCACTGCTTCTCTTTTCACTTTCATTTTTGAGACTCCTTTCGGTTTTGTTAGTCGAATTTCACTTCTCGACGGGGTATCCCGCCTCTTGCCAACGAGCGAACTCCACCCTCATGGCCTTGACATCACTGAACCCCTTGTCAAGTAGAAATTGTGCCGCACGGGCACTGTCATCCGGAGGGGGTCAACAGTCGGAGCAGTAGGTGATTATCTCCTCACCGTGAGGAAGCTCAGTGTAACGAGCCTCCATCTCCTCCCAGGGAATGGAGACGGCTCCTGGTATGTGGCCCTCGTCGAAATCCTCTTTGCCGCGCACATCAACGACGACTACATCAGCCCCAGCATCCAGTTTCTCCTTCAACTGCTCCAGGCTGACGCGAGGCACGCCAGATCCGCTATCTGGAACACCAGGTGGAGTAGAAGGCTCCCACAATTGTCGGATCTGACGAACGACGGTAGACCCAAATTGCTGGAGGGTAACTGCTCCTGGGCCACCGGCCGCGGAGTACAATCTGCCCAGCCATATCCCCACCAAGAAGACGGCCACAATTCCCAGAACGCCCAGTACTTTGTAAATGCCTTTCCTGGCCATCAAGTGTCCTCCTCAGCCCGATGTATGATGTATCCAGCGCTGACTTAAAAAACGCTCTTGGAAAGGATGGCTAACGGGCAGCCAGCATCCGGTAAATGGCCCAGGCAACAAGTACGATCAGCAGTATGGCAGCAGCCGGGACAGCAAAGTCCTTCACCTGGCCATAGATATTGGCAGAGGGCGACGCTGTTGTTGGCGTGGCGACGGGCTGTGCTACCGGTTCGCCAACATTCCAAATTATGGTCCTACTCAAGTATTCACCAAGGTAAAAATTGGTGACATACCGACCATCGGGGAAGTACCCCTCACTGGTCGTAGTTGCCACGGAGTCCGTCCCAGATCCAGTGTAGTCCTGGGGCTGATCGAAGAGAATGCTGCCGTAATTGTCATAGACCCTTACTTTTATTGACTCCCCCGTCATGTCGGCGTACTCGAAGATGGCATAGACGACGGCTGTACCTGAGGGAAACTGGGTCATGGCCGGCCCATCGGGGGTATCGCTCAGATGGGCGGTGGACACGCCTCCCTGGGCCACAGCGATACTGGCTAGCAAGATGGTCAAAGATAGAGCTATAGCGATAGGAACAAGACGTTTCATTGGTTGACACTCCTTTTACAAGATAGTTTGAGGGAAAATCAAGAAGACCGCCTTTGCCAAAGAAACAAGGCCAGGGATCCCAACACCACTGCTACCCCGATATAACCAGCAACGACCAGGAAGCTCCTTGACCCTTCTGTGGTGGCGGCAGGTACGGGGGTAAACTTTGGCGTCAGCGCGGTCGTCGGGGTTGGCAATGCCGTTGCCGGGGTGGGAGATGGTGACATCGCTTCAGCGGTAGCTGGCGTCAGGGTGGCTGTGGGCGGAA
>CAYNWI010000016.1:6927-10849 GCA_964400825.1 uncultured Anaerolineae bacterium
GTTGGCGTGGGTAGCACCGACGTTGGTGTAGGCGTGGGCAGCCCCGGATAGGGGGTTGCCGGCACTGATGTAGGAGTGGGAGGCATCGGTGTCGCCGTAGCCGTTGGTGGAACGGGTGTGGCGGTGGGGGGCACCGATGTCGCCGTAGCTGTTGCTGGGATAGGGGTGGGTGTGGCCTGCCCCGCATCTCCGGTTACTTCCCAGATGATGGTCTTAATTGTAAACAGACCGCTGTATAGATTGGTGACATATCGCCCATCGGGGAAGGCTCCTCCCCCAGCGGGCGATACCTCGATGGACTCTGTCCCGGACCCTGTGTAAGACTGCACCTGTTCGAATAGAACGGTGCCTACGTTGTCGTAAACCCTTACCATGATCTCTTCGTTGTGCATCTCAGAGTATTCGACGACAACGTAAAGCACGCTTACCCCGGAGGCGAACTGGGTCATCTCCGTCCCATCAGGGGTATCGGTCATGCGAGCGCCAGTGACATCGGCATAGATGGTGTTGACCAGCAGAACGCTCAACAATATGGCTAATCCAACAGCCCGAGGAATAAATCGTTTCATGGGATAGAATTTTCCACTCCCTCCAACCTTGATGCCAGGCCCGATGCCCAGGGCCTGCAACTAAACAGTGCGTATTATACCATTTTAACGGGAGGATGTCAATTTTTTGCCAATTTCACCCGTAGGGCCTCCAACCCCAAGACGTAGCTGTGCCAGCCGAAGCCCGCGATCTGACCCAGGCAGACAGGAGAGATGACGGAGAGATGGCGAAAATCCTCCCGCGCCTGGACGTTGGAGAGGTGGACTTCGACGGCAGGTAACCCAACGGCTGCGATGGCGTCGCGGATGGCATAGCTGTAATGGGTGTAAGCCCCAGGGTTGATGACCAAACCATCGGCCCAGCCAACCGCCTGGTGGATAGCCTCAATGATGGCTCCCTCGTGGTTCGACTGGAAGGCGCGCAGTTCGATACCCTTATCAGCAGCGTGAGCCCGCAACCGCTGGTTGATCTCCTCCAGGGTGATCGAGCCATAAACCTCTGGCTCCCGCAGGCCCAACAAGTTCAGGTTAGGCCCATGAATAACAAGGACTTTGACACTCATCTTTCCTTCAGCCTTTCTAGAACCTCTAAGACCACTGGTTTTGGCACCTGGTCGGTGACCATAACCTGCCCCAAAGCTTGGGGCAATACGAAACGCAGCTTCTTCCCCCGCCGCTTTTTGTCGGTGGCCATGGCCTCCCAAATCTCCCTCGGCTCGTAACCCTGATAGCGAGTTGGCAAACCCAATCGTTGGAGAAGGGCGGCCAAACGCCCCTCGACCGCCTGGTCGCACAGGCCCAGGGCGACGGCTGTCCTGGTCGCCGCCACCAAGCCGATGCTCACCGCCTCCCCGTGACGAAGGGTGAAGCCACTGAGCACCTCCAGGGCGTGGCCAAAGGTGTGGCCCAGGTTCAGCACCGCTCGCCGACCCTTCTCGTAGGGATCCTCCTCCACGATAGCTACCTTGACGCGGACGGCCTCAGCGATGACAGGCAACGATGGTTCATCCTCCCTCTCCTCCAACTGCTCGAAAAGACTGGGCGAACCGATCATCCCCGCCTTGATGGCCTCGGCCCAACCGGAGCGCATCTCGGCCTCGTCCAGGGTGGCCAGCGTGAGAGGGTCAATCACCACCAGCTCCGGCTGTTTGAACGCGCCGATGAGGTTTTTTCCCCTGGGGTGATCCACGGCCACCTTGCCTCCGACGCTGGCGTCCACCATGGCCAAGAGGGTGGTGGGCAACTGCACCAGGGGCACTCCCCGCACGTAGGTGGCGGCCGCGAAGCCCGCCATGTCGCCGATCACCCCGCCGCCCAGGGCCAGCACCGCGCCGTAGCGATCCAGCCCGCCGGCGACGAACTGATCGTACAGGGAGCGGACGGTGTCCAGGGTTTTGTAAGCCTCTCCATCGGGCACCTGGCAGACGACTGGCTCGAAGCCCGCTTCTTGCAGGCTTTTGACTACGGTGGAGGCGTACAAATCGCCGACCGTCGGATTGGTGACCACGGCCACCCTGTCTCCCAGCCCCTGCTGGCGTGCCAATTCGCCAACCCGCGCCAGAAGCCCCTCGCCCAGATGGATCTCGTAACTCCCCGTCGGCGTCCGCACCGCTATCTTTTCCCTCAACAACTCAATCACCCTCTCCGCCACCTCCTCCACCGTCAAGCTCGTGGTGTCAATCTGGTGAGGGATGCGGCTGTAAGCTTCGCGCCGCTGGGCCAACAGAGTTTCGATGCGCTCTCGCCGATCAGCCACCTCCAGAAGCGGCCTGTCCTCTGCCTGAGCCAGACGCCGCAAGATCTCCCCAACGTCACAGTTCAAGCACACCAGCAGCCCGCTCGTACCCAGGGCCTGGCGGTTCTCCTCAGGGATCAGCGCCCCGCCGCCGGTGGCGATGACCAGTCCGCGCCTTTGGGCCAACCCCTGACAAAGCTGGCGCTCCTGTTGGCGAAAGAACCCCTCGCCCTGCTGAGCGAAAATCTCAGGGATGGTCATACCCGCCTGCTGCTCAATGAGGGTGTCCATGTCCACAAACTCCCGGCCCAGACGACGGGCTATTTCCAACCCTACCTCTGATTTGCCGGTGCCCATGAAACCGGTGATAATCAAGTTTGCAAGTCTGCAAGTCTGCAAGTTACCTGCTACTTGCTCCCTTGCATACTTGCTCCCTTGCCCACTTGCCCACTCGCTCACTCCCACCTCGACTTCATCTCCTCGATGCTATCTCCCCCCAGCTTCTCCACCAGCGCATCGGCGATCACCCAGGCTACCATAGCCTCACCGACTACGGAAGCAGCAGGCACCGCGCAAACATCCGAGCGCTGATACTGAGTAGTCGCCGCCTCTCCGGTGCTCAGATCCACCGACCACAAAGGCGTCACGGTAGTGGGAATCGGTTTCATGGCCGCCCGCACCACGATGGGCTGTCCGTTGCTCATGCCTCCCTCAATCCCACCCGCCCTGTTGGAGTAACGGGTAATCCGCAAATCCTGCCGATCCGTGTTCTTCACCACGATCTCATCATGCACCTCTGTCCCCCTCCGGCGAGCATTCTCAAAAGCCGGCCCAATCTCCACCCCCTTGATGGCCGGGATGCTCATCACCGCGCCGGCCAGGCGAGCGTCCAGGCGGCGATCCCAGTGGACGTGGCTGCCCAGGCCGACGGGCACGCCGGTGGCAACGACGACGAAGACGCCGCCCAGGGAGTCTCCCGCTGCCTTAGCCTGATCAATGCGCTGGCGCATGGCTTCGGCGGCGATGGGATCAGGGCAGCGAATATCAGAGGCTTCCGCTCGCTCCCAGAGCGCCCCCCCCCAGCCCCCCCCAACTTTGGGGGGGGAGAGAGGGGGGGGCATTTCCGCCACCACCCCGCCGATTTCGGCCACGTAACTGTTCACAGCGATACCGAACTCGGCGAGCAACTGTTTCGCCACCGCCCCTACCGCCACCCGGGCCGCTGTCTCACGGGCACTGGCCCGCTCGGCTACCAGCCGTAGATCATCGAGTCCGTATTTGATGCCCCCTGCCAGATCAGCGTGGCCCGGCCGAGGCACGGTCCAGGGCGGGACGTCCCTGCCCTTCCAGTTGGCCCAGTCCTTGTTCTCGATACGCAAGGCAATGGGTGCCCCAATAGTCAGCCCCTTGGCTACTCCGCTCAGAATCTCGACCCTGTCGCGCTCAATCTTCATGCGCTGACCGCGCCCGTAGCCCCCCTGGCGGCGGCGTAGATCAACGTTGATCTCCTCCTCGCTCAAGCAAAGCCCAGCGGGCATCCCCTCGATAATGGCTACGAGGCAAGGCCCATGAGATTCGCCAGCAGTCAAGAAACGCAATGCCATCGTTCACCTCCCCTAGCAGCTTCATACATCGTCTC
>CAYNWI010000016.1:10949-16062 GCA_964400825.1 uncultured Anaerolineae bacterium
GTCAAGAAACGCAATGCCATCGTTCACCTCCCCTAGCAGCTTCATACATCGTCTCAACAGGCGCCTTCTCCCCCGTCCACAGTTCGAAGGCCGCAGCGCCCTGGTGAACCAGCATCCCTAACCCGCCGATAGCCTTCGCACCCGCTGCTTCAGCCTGCCGCAGTAGCTTCGTCTGGCGAGGGTTGTACACCAGGTCGAAGACGGTCAAATGGCCGGGGAAGGTTAGTCCCTGCGGCCAGATGGACTGGTTTACTTCAGGCCAGGTGCCGACGGGCGTGGCATTGACCAATAAGTGGGCTTCGGCGGTTTGCTCTTCTAACGTTTGCAGGGTGAGCGGAAGAGCGGGGAACAAGGGGGAGAAATCCTTGACGAGCGCCTGAGCACGGGCTAAGGTGCGGTTCAGGACGGTCACTTGCGCCCCAACCTGGGCCAGGGCGTAGACGACGGCTCTGGCTGCGCCGCCAGCTCCCAGCACGACAGCCCGCTTGCCCTGAGCATCGTCCCCACCCTCGCTCAAGGCGGTCAGGAAGCCACGCCAGTCGGTGTTGTAGCCGATGAGCCCTTTGCGCAGCACAATGGTATTGACGGCCCCGATAGCCTGCGCCGCCGGTGCGACTTCATCGAGATAGGACATCACTGCCTCTTTGTGAGGCACAGTGACGTTGGCCCCCACGAAGCTCATAGCCCGCAGGCCAGCCACTGCTTCCCCCAATCGCCCAGGAAGCACGGGCAAGGGCGCGTAACACCAATTCAGGCTCAGCGCGGCAAAGGCGCTGTTGTGCATGGCTGGCGAGAGGCTGTGCTCGACAGGCCAACCAATAAGGCCAACGAGTTTGGTTTTGCCGTTTATGGTCGGTGGCATAGCCCGCTCTCCTTTGACTACAGGAGTGCGGACGCAAGTCCGCTCGTAAGCAGGCTTGCTCTCCTAATGGCTACAGGAGTGCGGACGCAAGCCCGCCCATGAGCAGGCTTGCGCCTGCACTCCCCTTGTGATCTCAGTTTATTAGAGCTCTCAAGGTCTCCTCAAAGCCTGGGAATGAATCCGCGATACATTCCGCTCCCTCGATGGTTGTTTCCCCCTCGGCTACCAGGCCGGCTATGACCAGGGACATGGCCAGGCGATGATCGCCGTGGCTGTTGACCTGGGTTCCCAGCAGCGGCGTCGGCCCCTCCACCACGAAGCCGTCGGGCCGCTCTTCGATGCGTGCTCCAAGTTTGCGCAGTTCAATGGCGACATTCGCGATACGATCCGTTTCTTTGACCCGCAGCTCCGCCGCATCACTCACCACCGTCGTTCCCTCCGCCTGGCTGGCAACTACGGCCAGGATGGGGAACTCATCAATCATCCTGGGCACCTGATCACCTCGGACCTCTATGCCTCTTAGTTCCCGTGCCTGCACAACGAGGTCGGCTGCCGGCTCGCCACTCACCTCCCGCTGATTCCCCACCCTGATGTCCGCCCCCATCTCCCCCAGCGCGTCCAAGAAGCCCGTGCGCGTGGGATTAACACCGACGCCGACGACGGCAACCTCCGACCCAGGCACCAGGCAAGCGGCAGCGATAAAGTAAGCCGCCGACGATATATCACCTGGCACAACAACGTCCAGCGAGGATAACTTTGAACTTTGAACCTTGAACCTCGAACTTTGAACTTCGATATTTGCGCCCATGGCAGCCAACATCCGCTCGGTGTGATCGCGGGCAGGGCCTGGTTCGTGAATCACCGTTAGGCCATCGGCGTAGAGGCCGGCCAGTAGAATAGCCGACTTCACCTGAGCGCTGGCTACGGGCAGCTTGTACTCCATGCCGTGCAAGTTTCCGCCGAGGATGGTCAAGGGAGGCAGACGGCCATCGTCGCGGCCTAATACGGTTGCGCCCATCTGGCGCAGAGGCTCGGCGATGCGGCCCATGGGCCGTCGGCGGAGTTGCTCGTTTCCCGTCAGCACGCTATAGAAGGGCTGGCCAGCCAGGATCCCCGCCAGCAGGCGCATGGTCGTGCCCGAACCCACGCAATCCAGCACGTCTTTCGGCTCCACCAGACCATGCAATCCGCGGCCGTGCACAATTAGCTCTGTCTCAGATAGCCTCTCTACCTCGACACCTAGCGCGCGCACGCAGGCAAGGGTGGCCAGACAATCGGCCGCTGGTAGGAAATTGCGGATCCGGGTCGTGCCTTCAGCTATTGCCCCCAGCAAGAGGACGCGATGCGAAATGGATTTGTCGCCGGGAACTTTGACTCGTCCGCTCAAGCCCTTTGATTTTTCAATGGTCAACCTCATCGAAACATCCTCTCTCGCCTCTTCTGCACTCGTCCCATTAGACTTCGTAAACCCTCCTCGTCATCCGCCTCTAGCAGGTCTGCGATGGCGTTGAGTTGATGGGCAAAGCGGGACAGCGTCTCTCCCACCGCCTGGCGGTTGGTGAGCAGGATGTCCAGCATCATGGTCACGTCACTGGCTGCCAGGCGCGAGGTGTCACGAAAGCCGCTGGCGGCCAGTTCCCAGACCAGCTCGTCCTCCGCTGCCACCTCTTCAGCGGTGGCCACCAAGCCAAGCGACAGGAGATAGGGAAGGTGGCTGACAGCGGCCACCAGGCGGTCGTGGCGCTCGGCGTCCATCAACAGGGGCCGCGCGCCGACAGCCTCGACGAGCTCTCGGGCCAGCATCAGCGCTTCCGAACTGGTCCGCTGCAGGGGAGTGAGCACGAAAGTCGCTCCCTGGTAGAGGTCGGCCTCCGCGGCCTCGAGCCCCGACACTTCTTTGCCGCACATCGGGTGGCCGCCGACGGCCTGGAGGTGGAGCGGCAGCGCTTCCATGGCTTCGACGATCCTGGCTTTGGTGCTGCCCAGATCCATCAGCACACAGCCAGCGGGAGCCAGGGAGCCTAGCTGAGGTATGAGCTCCAGGATGGTCCGCACCGGAGTGGCCAGCAAGATCAGGTCGGCTTGCTCCACCCCCTCGGCCAGGTCGCAGGTGCCCGCATTGATAAAACCGCGCCTCATGGCTTCCTCAACGGTCTCCTCGCGTCGGGCTACGCCCCTTACCTCTCGACAGGCACCTCGCTTCCTCAACGCCCCTGCCAGAGACCCACCCATCAGCCCCAGACCGACGATGGCTACCCGTGCGTCCTTCAAGCACACCACTGGTCGCCCCCTCTTATCCCCCCACGGAGGGGAGACTTGTTTGAAGTTTGGAGTTTGGAGTTTGAAGTTTGATTTCCCTCCCCACTGCCTCCGCCACCCTTCGCAGCTCTTTCATCAACTGGGCAAACCGCTCTGGCCTCAGCGATTGGGCTCCGTCGGAGAGGGCGCGCTGGGGATGGGGGTGCACTTCGATGATCAAGCCATCGGCGCCAGCAGCCACAGCAGCTCTGGCCACGGGACCCACCAGCTCCCATCGGCCTGTACCGTGGCTGGGATCAACGATGACGGGCAGGTGGGTCAGCCCCTTGAGGACGGGCACAGCGTTGATGTCCAGGGTGTTGCGGGTGTACTTCTCGAAGGTGCGGATGCCCCGCTCGCAGAGCATGACCCGGTAGTTATCGTGGGAGAGGATGTACTCGGCTGCCATGAGGAGTTCTTCCAAAGTGGCCATCATCCCTCGTTTGAGGAGGATGGGCATCTGGGACTCGCCCACGGCGTTCAGGAGGCTGAAGTTCTGCATGCTTCGAGCCCCAACCTGGAGGATGTCGGCATAGCGAGCCACCAGGGGCACATCCTCAGGGGCCATGACCTCGGTGACGATGGCCAGCCCCGTCTCCCCCTTGACCTCGGCCAGGATCTCCAAGCCCTCCTTCCCCAGGCCCTGGAAGCTGTAGGGAGAGGTGCGGGGTTTGAAGGCCCCGCCGCGCAGGATTCGGACCCCTGCCTCCTTGACCGCCCAAGCCGCTTCCATCATCTGCTCTCGGCTCTCCACGGCACAGGGCCCGGCCATGACCACCACCTCTCGCGAGCCGATGTGCATCCCGTTAATGGGGATGACGGTATCCTCAGGTTTGAAGTCACGACTGGCCAGCTTGAAGGGCTGAAGGATGGGCACCGTCCTCTCCACCCCCTCCATCAGTTCGAACACGTGGGGGCTGACAGGTCGCTCATCGCCGATGACACCGATGATGGTTCGCTCCTCGCCACGGGAGAGGTGGGCTTGAAAACCCAGCTCCTCTATCTGGGCCACTACTTCTTGAATCCTCTCCTCTCCAGCCCCCATTTTCATGATAATGATCATGGCGGATCCTCCCTTAACTCGATTGTCTGATCTGCTCTGAGCAGGGTGCGCCGAAGTGTGAAGGGTCGTCCTCCCTGCTCCGCACCTCTCGCGTCGTGCCCTTCCTGTTGACGATCAACATGGTCTGCTCCCTTCTTTTTTGATGCTCAGATTTCACCCCCTACAACGTCCTATCTGGCCGCAGGGTTCGGGCTCCTCTGAGATAGACGTGCCGAATCTCGGCCGCGCTCTTCTCCGTATTCCAGTGGATGAGAACCCGGATGCACCTTTCCAGGCTGCCCGGCACGGGTATCTCCTGGGCGTCGAGGAGGGCCACGTCTCGCCAACCCATCTCCCGTGCCGCCTTGGCCGGGAAGGCGGCCATCAGGTCGGGCGTGGTGGTGAAGATGGCGCTGGCCACGTCTTCCACCTTCAAGTCGTTGGCCTCGACGATGAGCGCCAGGAGTTCGCTAGTGGCAGCCAGAATGGCCTCGGCGGTGTTCTCTTCCGCAGTGGTTGCTCCTCGAATGCCACGACAGTGCATCTTTAACCTCCAGACAAACAAAAAGCGTGGGCTTGTCTGCTCCACGCTTTTGAGATACCGATGAATTGCTATGACTTAAGGTTGCGTCATCCTCGGGGCGTGAAGCAGCTTGCCTGATGCCTTGGCATAGGCGTAATAGTAGGCAAAGTAGTCCTCACGCCCAAAGAAACTGACCTTGATAACCTGGTCTCGCGGCTTGCCAGTCATCTCCAACCCTCTCTCAAATCTGGGGATATGATAGCACAAAGGGAGACAAAAGTCAAGCCTGGCTACGCAGACCCTTAGGGTTTTTGAAACCCTAAGGGTCTATTTACTTTAGTTTCCGCTAACTTGTTTAGTACCATATATTGTGGATCTGCCCTTAACA
>CAYNWI010000017.1:0-16011 GCA_964400825.1 uncultured Anaerolineae bacterium
CGTTAAGTATACACCAGAAAAGCTCAAAGTTCAAAAGGGGGAATCTTGCATCTAAGAGCGATTTGAGGTACAATCACGGGGCGCAAATTTGGGAATACCATGACAAAATTTGGAGGTCAATAATAATGAGGTTATTGATAGCGCTCGGTGGCAATGCCATCAAGCAGGCTCACGAGAGCGGGACTGCCGAGGAGCAGTTCAGGAACTGCATGGTTACCACGAGGCTCATTGCGAAGATTGTGAGGAGGATGAAGCCTGAGGACAGGCTGGTGATAACCCATGGCAATGGGCCCCAGGCTGGCAACCTCCTTGTGCAGCAAGAGATGGGCAAGGAGAAGGTGCCTCCTCAACCGATGGATGTGGTTGGGGCGATGACCCAGGGGCAGATAGGCTACATGCTTCAGCAGACGCTGACGAACTACATGAAGGATATGGGGATCAGCGTGCCTGTCTGCGAGGTGGTAAACCAGGTTCTCGTGAGCAAGGATGATCCTGAGTTCTTCGGGGAGGCAGCGTCGAAGCCCGTGGGCAACTTCTTCACTGAGGAGGAGGCCGGAGAGCTCAAGCGGGAGCATCCTGAGTACATCGTAAAGAAGGTCAAACCCGTTGGGGAGAGAGCCTGGAGAAGAACTGTTCCCTCCCCCGCTCCCATAGCCAATGTCGAGAGTGAGGCGATCAGGAGAATGGTGGACGCTGGGATCATCGTCATCGCCTCCGGAGGTGGGGGGATACCGGTGATACTGGATGAGCGTGGTCATTACCAGGGTGTGGAGGCGGTGATAGACAAAGACCTGGCGGGGGAGAAGCTCGCGGAGGTGGTGGAGGCTGATGTCTTCCTGGTCCTCACTGACGTAGAAAAGGTGAATCTCAACTATGGCCAGCCGGATGAGAGACCGATAGACAGGATGACCCTGACAGAGGCCAGGAGGTACCTGGAGGAGGGGCATTTCCTGCCGGGCAGCATGGGGCCGAAGGTGGAGGCCTGCATCAGGTTCCTCGAGTGGGGTGGGGAGAGGGCCATCATAACCTCGCTGGAGAACATCGAGCGCGCCCTGGCCGGCGAGACGGGGACGCGGATAGTACCGTAAAACGTGAAACGTAAAACGTGATCTTTGGCGAGCAATTCACGTTTTACGTTTTACGCATCACGGACTGGCAATCCGAACAGATTTTCTGACTACCGGACGAAACTCCCCGTCCAAATCGGCAGGTCCGGCTTCGGCTCCAGTTTTTGCCATGCCTCGTCGGTCAGGCGGTCGCTCATGGGCTGGGTGAACTCGTGGTAGGAGAAGATGCCACCCTGGGAGGCCACCAACTGCCCCTCCACCGGCGCGATGACGTAGATCAGGAAAGCATCACCCACACCCTCCTCCAGCACTTGCCCCGTGTTGACATCGGTGTGCACATCGGCTACGACGGCCATGCGCTCGTCGGCCTCGGAGGTGATCTCCTCCTTCACCTGGGCCGAGAAGGTGGTGATGCCCTCCAAGATGCCGCCTATGTTGCGTATCAGCTCGTACTCCTCCTCGCTCAAAGCCTCCCCAGCCAGCTCTTTCTCCGCCATCGTCTTCAGGGAGAGGAGCAGCGACTCCAGGCGCTCCAGCTTGTCGCTGTATTCGGCGTCGAGCAACCCCCGGCCCTCTAAGCCGGTCCGCATCTGCCTGGCCAGCGCTGCCAGCCGGGCGTAGACCTCAGGCTGCGGCTCTACGTAGCCCTTCACCGCCTCCGGCTCCGGCATGATGCCGGTGGCTTTCATGGTGTAGCTCTGCTTGGCATAGAGGATGGTGTCGTGGCGCAGCTCCGTCCAGGAGCCGAGGAAGGCGTTCAAATCCTTGTCCGTCCAGCCCTGGTTTTGCATGAAGCTGGGGTACCCCTCACCTTTGACCTCCAGCAAGGGACGCAAAGCGTAGAGCCAGCTCCAGTAGAGGTTCTCCACCCATTGCTCCGGCGGAAGTTGGCCGAACTCGCCCCGCAGCTTCTCCACCTGCTCCTGGTAGTTGGCATAGCGTCCCTCGCCGTAGACGTCGAGCAGAATCTCATAAGCTCGCGACGAGCCCAGCACAGCGGTCACATCCAGCCCTTTGGGGAAGAGGCGCGGATCATCCTGGGCGCCAACCTTGTCGTAGACCAACTGCTGGAAGATGTAGGAGTCGGGGATGAAACGCTGGCCCATGAAGCGAAAGCCCCTGGTCACCTCCTCCGGCTTCTCCAGGTCGGTGACGTATGAAGAGATGATCTTGGGCGGGCGCAGAGTCATGGCCTGCTTGATGAACTCGTCCAGCCTGGCCTGATCCTCCAGGTCAGCCAACGTCAGTTGGCCCCCGTAGACCTCCTGGACCAACTGGCCGTAGTCGTAGATGTTCAAATCGTCGGTCTGGCCCACGAAGAACACCGTGGGCTCGTAGACACGCTCCCAGACAGCCAGGGCCGACTCCTCGCCTAGCTTAGCGTTCTGCAACGCGGCCACGATGAGGATGGCCTGTCGTGTCTCTATCCGCCCGGCCTCGACTGCCTCAGGGCTCGGCCCAGGCTTCAGGCGGAACATCATCCGCCCGTACCACATCATGGCTTTGAAGTAGCGCTCGAACGTTTCATTGCGGGTATAGTGGCCGCGAGGCACGTACTGGCTGTAGTCCTCTTTGTAGCCGAAGATGGGCGATTCGGCGAAGCCCTGGTGAGCCGTGATGAGATCCAACTCGGCGTTGACATCGTCAGCCACCTCGGCGGCGATTTGCGTGCCGGGATCGAGCAGAACCGAGGCCACGGAGAAAAAGGCCAGGTTGCGCCTGGCGGCCTCCCGGACTTCGCCCAGTGCCGCCAGGTACTGCTCCTCGGCGACCTCTATCATAACTGCGTTCAGACCCTTCAGGTCGTTGACGAAGTGCTGGATCTCGGCGGAACGCAGGGTGTAATCGTAGAGGATGTGGTAGGTGTGGAGCAGGGCGTCGGTGGTCACAAAGATGGGGATGCCTCGCTCCTTGGCCGCCTTGTAGATCTCGTAGATCTGAGCCACCCGGCTGGGCACCACAACGAAGCCGTTCTCCTCCAACAGAGCCCGCTGCTCGTCGCTCAGCCTCGTCAGCAAGTCGGGATTGGCTACCTGGCCCAGGTCAATCTCGTAGCCCGGCACGGTAGGCTGGGCCTTGACCTGATAGGGCACATAGTCAGCGAAGCCCCCAGGCACCGTCACGGCGATGGCGTAGGCCACCTGGATCGGCGTGTCCGTTGGCTTGACCTCCGGCGTCTCGGTAGGCGTTGGCTCCGGCATCGGCGTAGCCTTCTCGGTTGGCGTAACTGGCTCCGGCTGCGGGGCACAGCCAGCCAAGAAAGCGATGAGTAGCAACAGTGAAAATACAGATCGTGCGTTCATGACATTCCTCCTCCCTCAGTTTTGTCCACCTATTGGACGTTTGTGGCCTTCAAAAGGTTCCCTCACCTGCCATCATTATAACGCGTATCTCAAAAGATGTCCAGAGTGCGGACTCCTTGAACAGCCCTGGCTTCGCTGCCAGGACAAACAACAAAAAAGGGCCAGCAGAACTGAAGTGCTGGCCCTTTGACTTGGCTCAGGACATGACATTTCGATTGAATGTGTGGGCTAACGGAAAAGCTGAGCTGCTAACGAGAGTAACCCTTCAATACGATGGGCAGGAAAACATACTTGGTAGAGCTGAGCCGAAGGATTATTGAGTAATCCTTGACGAGCAGGTCACGGATGACCAGGTTTCCGTCTTCTTCGCTCGTTATTATTGGTTGCTCAAAGCCATACAGAACGTCGATGCCTGTCACCTTTTGTTCCGCAAAGCCAGGGAGGATCAGGGTGGCTGCTGTCCCGGGATCCTCATCGACTGCTACGCCGTCTGACCACAAGGCGAGCAAGTGGTCGTCATTGGGCAGAGCGAACGTGTAACTTACAACATTCGTGACAGTCGTTTGTACCTGGATGGGAAACGACTCTGCCTTCGCTCCGGCGAAGATCGTCGCCAGATTGCTCACCACAGCGGTAGTTTCCCGGCGTCGGCTTGACATGCCACCAAGATGCACAATGACATCTTCCCCGAGATGCATCACAATGCCTCGCGTATGATACTTCGCTGCAGTGACATTCGTGAACCTATGCAGCGCCGCTCCACAATCTTCCTGATAATAATCGCACCAGCCAATTTCATCCCCGCGGAATTCCCCTTCAAAACCATGAGCGAGGGCTTTCTGCTTAATCTCCCGCAGCATAGCTGGATAGGCATAGTAATATGCCCATTCATCCTCGTAATCTGGTCCGATGAAAAAGAACGGATGCCAGGCAACCACATCGACCAGGGGCATGGCGTCTGATTGAATCAAATTGCTCAGATAGTATTGCCCTGAGGGGTTGTGGAAGATGATGCTCCCGACCACGATCTTCGCTTCGGGGTATTCATCCCGGATGACTGGAGCAACGCGCTTCACCAATTCAACGTAGTCTTGCGGTTTGATGTACTGGATGGCACTGGTACCATTATCGGGTTCATTCCACAGTTCGAAATAGTGCACACGATCTTTGAAATGCCCCACGATGAAGCGCACGTATTCCAGGTAACGCTGTATCTCCTCCTCGGTGGTAAAACGCGAGGGAATCGCCGGCCAGCCCTGGGGATGATTGGCTTTATCCCAGAAGTTGAGAAGGTAGGTGACGGTGATGCCGTTCTCGGCAAGGCTGGTCACCAGGGCATCCTGTTCAGCGGTGATACTCAACTCTGGCTGGCTCCAATCGATCGATGGCCAGTCCTCCACCTCGTTGAAAGACAGCCTGACCATCTTCAACCCCTTGATTCCTTGCGGCATACAGCTGACATCTCCCCATCCTTGAACACTTTCAACACTCTGCACATATCCCCAAAAGGCGCCAAGGCGATTGTCCAACAGCTCCGACGAGCACCTGGCCTGAAAGGGGGAAATGGGCAGATCGTTTCCCTGTTGCAGCTTCAGATACCTGGCTGAAACCGAAGTCGGCAGCGAAAATTCGCTGGTATTGCCGTCCATGTCGGTGGACGTGGCCGTCAGAAAAGGCCCCACGAAAGCTGCGCCTTTCGTGAACGCAAAGACACCTTTATCGTCGGCTGTTGTCCGGCCCTCATAGACCGCCCCTTCAGCGCCGCTGTCAGAAAAGATTTCGACCATGCAGTGGGAGCAGGCAGCGCCTGTGATGACGCCTGCTGACAGATCAAAGTCAAAGATCAGGGGGACGGCCAGTTGGACGTTACCGCCGCTCCACAAAGCAATGCCCCTCCCGCTATTGTCGTGGATACTGTTCTGCGTGATAGTGTTGTGCACCGAATCCGAGCCCTCTACGACGATGCCGCTTTCGCCATTGTTGGCGATGACGTTGTCTGGTCCGATGGTGTTTCCGTGAGCGCCCCCGGAAATCCAGACACCGCTTCGATCATTGCCCAAGCCATCCATACCTCCAGCATTCGTGCCCATCAGGTTGCCGGTGACGCTGTTGAGAGTCGTTCTCGTTGTCGACAGATCGACGCCAATCGCATTACGACTGAACAGATTGCCCTGGCCAAAAGGCCCCGTTCCGATAGAGCGATCACCGCCAATCACGTTATTCTTGGCACTGACGTCGCCGCTGATGGCAATCCCTGGGCCGGAGAAATTGGAAATCTGCAAGCCCCGGATCGTGTTTGCCTCGGACGACACAATCTGCAGGCCAGCCTCCCACTCTCCGGGTAGTTGGCTGCCATCCAGGATCACGCCGGCGTTGCTGGCATCCAGCAGCAGGTTGCTTGCATGGATGTGAGGCAATGCGCTGGTGATCGAGATGGTGACCGGAGTAGTGGGCACAAAGACGACCGGGTCGAAGGTGATGGCGTCGCCGTCTTGCACAACCTCCAACGCTTGGCGAAGGCTGCCGGGGCCGCTGTCAGCCGTGCTGGTGACGATAATGGTTCCCCCTTGCAGTGCCGGTGTTGACGTAGGCAGTACTGCTAGAGCAAGGGAAAGCATGGCCACAATAAGGAATACTGATGTAACGCTTCTCATTGTTCCCCTCCGTTAAGCGGGCTAACTATAGTTGTGCCATATGGCAGGTACCTGTAGAATACGGGAGTGAGATCCCAAGTTCAACAGGAGATCTGCCAAATGATACGACAACCGGAACGTGAGCAACTGAATCGTTTAACTGTCAAGACCTTCGACCCCAGGTAACAAAACAGCCGACCACGCACCGGGATCGCTCCCAGCATAGGGGTCGGCTGCCAATCTTTCATGATACCCTCCTCGGTTGACTACGATTGCTGCGATTAGGGCTGCGACGGTGCTGCGTTGATGATTTACAGTGATATCATAGCACAGGCTGAGACATTCGTCAAGTTCGAGAGAGCGGTCTTCTCTCTGTACTATTTCAAGAGGCACCTCACTGATGAGTTGGGCACAGAACGGATTGGCTCTTGCCCCCCTTTCCCACGAGGATACTCCGCTTCAGCACCTCCAGTGAGCAGACGACAGCTTGGCGGCGTATGTCAACGCGCTTTATTGACTGAGCTTTGCACTGGCAAGCCGATCCAGACTTACACCAGCTTCAGCAGCTTCAAGTGCCAAACGGCGGTGAAGCCCTGGCGGAATCCGCACCATGAATTCCCCGCTATATTGCCTGACAGCGATTGGCTCAGGCGCAAGTTCGCCACTGGTATCCAAATCGGCCACGACATCAGCCGTCACCTGACGGACACCTTCGAGTGCCGCTTCTGGTGTGGAGGCTAACCAACTAAGGCTGGGAAACTCGACACAGAGGCCGACGTACTCATTGTCTTCCTCTGACCAGGTCACACGATAGGTATATCGGTCATTCTCGAGCATCACTTTGTGCCTCCAGCCGATCAATTGCTTTCAATACTTGCCTTACCTGATATGCTTTAGCCATACCTTTATGGTTCTGGATATTGACTCGCGGGTCTCCCTGCCAGGGTGTTTTGTAGATGCAGTGGCTACTGCTCTTCTGTCGAGCCTCACCAAAGTAAAAATCGCATACTTTGCATAGGTCTCGAAAGCGAATCCCTTTGGGATTTCGCCGCATTTTGGCAACGGTGTCCTCAATCCTGGTCACAGTTCTTGGTCCTTTGGGATGAGTGCTGTGACGGTGCCACCCTCTGACCTGCGGTCTTATGATACCACAGATTCAGACATTCGTCAAGCTCGAACGAGGGTCTTTTCTTACTCTCCGTTTCGCTGCTCGTACAAAGGCACTCGAGCGGAGCAAGCGTCGTCTCATGACAATATCTCTGCTATCAATTCGTCTGGCGTCATGGGGCGAGCGTTCCCGGCCTTGAATTCCTCTTGAGCCTCCCGTATGTCTTTGGCGAGTTCCGACCGCCGCCGCTCGATGATCCGGCGACGGATGATGTCCGTCAATGCCTCTTGGCCTTCTAGAGACAGTTGTTCAACTGTGTCCAATACCTCTCCAAAGGATAACGTCTTTTCCATGATTTTCCCTCTCATTTGGGGCAATTGGGCTACAAATAGCCCCACTATTAGTCTCGGCTGTAACTCTGCCACACTCCAATTACGGTGCTATCATAGCACAGGCTGAGACATTCGTCAAATTCAAAAGAGCGGTTTTCTCTCTGTGTTGTTTCAAGAGGCACCTCACTGATGAGTTGGGCACGGAACGGACTGGCTCTTGCCTCCCTTCCTCACGAGGATACTCCGCTTCAGCACCTCCAGTCAGCGGACGACAGCTTGGCGGGGCGCATCAGCGAGTTGTTGGCTGGCGGCTCTCGGATGAACTAAATGCCAACAGGGGATAACTCAAGGCTGGGCTCGATTGACTTGATTGACAGGTCTGAACGTATCAGGAGTTGCACGATTACATCGAGATACCACCACCAATGTGTTGCTGGTACGCTTTCATCACGCCGCCAACTGGCTAAATCAGCGATGCTCTGGATAGATTCGTAGAATTGCCTGGCTTGTTGTAGAAGCAACCTATCTGCATTTAGCACACGCTTGCGCTCTTCATCTGACAAATGCAACTCATTTTGGGCAATTTCGCTGCGGGTCATCAGCATGTCTAGCTGCTCCATACCGCTTACATCGGGAAATTGCACATCAACTTCATAGGCTGCGATTAGCTCTTTATAATAACCCATTATCCACCTCGCTCAACAATCCAATCCATTCAAACCCAGGTTTGCAAGGACTCGTATCCCTTGCGCCAAATGCGCATGACAATGACTGTCAATAACACCACGGCATCGGGGTAGGTGTAGGGCCGTCCTGGCCCGGTACTGGGCCGCAGTGCGGGGTGCAACCAATAGGTCACTGCCACTGCCCATTGAGCCAGGGGCCAGGCGTTGATCAGCTCCAGCAGTTGGGCAGGTTCGATCCACAGCCCCTCTGCTGTGCCGCTCAAGTCTGGTCGCTCCTCCAGATTCAGTTGGGGGAGTAGCTGTTGAAAAGGTGCAAGGCGAGAGATCCAAAGAACCAGTTGCATGATAGCCCTCCTTAATCATCCTCGTAGGACTATCATACCTCAACCTGGTCAATTATGCAAGGCTCTCTGAATGAATACGGATACTTGTCAGAATCCAGCTTTAGTGATATAATTCAGGCCAGGTAATTCAACACCACTTTCTACGAAAGGCTGTGACGGAGAGGAGTAGGCGGAGGGAGACCGCCAGGGAGACGGGGTCGTGGACTGAGAACCCCGCTCGGAGGAAGCCCGCTGAAGTTCGCTCCTGAGCCGACGGGGGAAATGGCAGGAGCCAGAGTAGTCCGTTCCGGAGTCCCACCGTTAGCGGGACAACCGGTAAGCCACTGGCAAAGGTGGCCGCCGGTGTAGAGGGGGCCTGTTTTGGGCCAAACAGGGTGGTACCACGGAGCATCACGGTTGCTCGCTTCGCCCCTGACGAAGCAGGCAACCGTTTCTCGTTGAAGGGATCCCCTCAGAGCAATTTTGGATCCACTGAGCTTTCATCATCCTGTCGCAAAAAGGAGCGAAAAGATGCTGCAAAAGTTACGTGAACTGAAAGATAAGGCCCTTCAGGCCCTGGAAACGGTCTCTGATTCCGAGGAGCTGGACGGTTGGCGCATCGGACACCTGGGCAGGAAGAGCGAGTTGAATAGTATCTTGCGCAACGTGGGACAACTGCCCCCTGAGGAGCGGCCTGCGGTGGGGCGGCTGGCCAACGAGGTCAAGCTGGCCCTGGAAGCTGCTCACGACGACAAGGCCGAGGCTCTCAAGCGCCAGGAGTTGGAGAGAGCGCTGAGGGAAGAGAAGAGCGACGTGACGCTGCCCGGCAGGCCCGTCAGCGTGGGGCGACTGCACCTCACTACCCAGACCTTGCGACAAATCTACGCCGTCTTCGGCGCCATGGGCTTCCAGGTCTACGAAGCCCCCGACGTGGAGACCGACGAGCTGAACTTCGGCCTGCTGAACATGCCACCCCATCACCCGGCCCGCGACATGTGGGATACTTTCTGGATCAGCGAGGATGTGTTGCTGCGCACTCACACCTCGCCGGGGCAGATCCGGGTGATGCGCGAGCGCTGCCCAGAGCCTATCCGCGTCATCTTGCCCGGCAAGTGCTACCGCTACGAGCAGATCACTGCTCGCTCCGAGCACCAGTTCTACCAGGTGGAGGGGCTGGCCGTGGGACACGCCATCACCATGACCGACCTGATCGGTACCCTGACCGAGTTCGCCCGCCGCTTCTACGGGCCGGATCGCCGCATCCGCATCCGCGGCTCCTACTTCCCCTTCACCGAGCCTAGCATCGAGGCCGACATGGACTGCATCCTCTGCGGCGGCGAG
The DNA here is from genome assembly GCA_964400825.1 of uncultured Anaerolineae bacterium. GTDB lineage: Bacteria > Chloroflexota > Anaerolineae > VGOG01 > VGOG01 > CAYNWI01. The sequence goes on from CAYNWI010000017.1 coordinate 9,794, forward strand.
GGCTGTCGCGTGTGCAGATACAGCGGTTGGCTGGAGGTTTGCGGGGCCGGGATGGTGCATCCGGTGGTGCTGCAAAACGGCGGCTACGACCCCGACGAGTGGAGCGGCTTCGCCTTCGGCTTCGGCGTCGAGCGGCCAGCGATGGTCAAATACGGCATTGATGACATCCGCCTGTTCTATGGTAACGATTTGCGGTTCTTGAGGCAGTTCTAACTCATTGCCCCGTTCACCCGTTGACACATCACAAGGAGATAACCAATGAAAGTCCCTATATCCTGGCTCAAAGACTACGTTGACATCACCATCTCTCCTGCCGAACTGGCCGAGCGGCTGACGCTGGCCGGGCTGGAGGTGGAGACCATCGAGTACATCGGCCTGCCGGGGGCCGAACTGCCCTGGGACCCGGAGAAAATCGTGGTGGGCGAAATCCGCGCCGTCCATTACCACCCCAACGCCGACCGACTGGTGCTGGCCGAGGTGGAGTACGGCGGCCCGGAGCGAGAGGTCGTCGTGGCCGGCCCCCCCAGCCTGCTGGAGATGCGGGGGCGGGAAGATTTGCACCTCAAGGTGGCCTTCGCCATGCAGGGCGCCCGCCTCTACGACGGCCACGCCGAGGGCTGGCGCGTCACGAAGCTGAAGAAGGTCAACGTCCGCGGCGTGCCCTCGCGGGCCATGGTCTGCTCGGAGAAGGAACTGGGCCTCTCCGATGACCACGTGGACATCATCTACCTGCCCGACGATGCCCCCGTCGGCACGCCGCTGGCCGAGTATCTGGGCGACGCGGTGCTGGAGTTCGACATCAAAGGGCCGTTCGCTCACCTGTACTCCATCCTGGGCATCGCCCGCGAGTCGGCCGCGCTGCTGGGCTTGCCGCTCAGAAAGGACGTGCTCGAGCCGACCTCCCCCCCAGAGTTGGGGGGGACCGAGGGGGGGACTGAGGGGGGTCTGACTCCCACGCCCGACTTCCTATACCTGGAGATCGCCGACCCCGACCTGTGTCCGCGCTACTCGGCGGCCTTCATCCAGGGAGTGAAGGTGGAGCCTTCTCCCTTCTGGATGCAGACGCGCCTGCGCCGTGCCGGGATGCGCCCCATCAACAACATCGTGGACATCACCAACTACGTGATGCTGGAGTCGGGGCAGCCGCTGCACGCCTTTGACTACCACGTCCTGCGACCCCGGCCCGGCGACGACCGTCCGGCCATCATCGTGCGCCGCGCCCATCCAGGCGAGCAGATGGCGACGCTCGACGGCGAGCTGCGCACTTTCGACCAGGAGATGCTGCTCATCACCGACGGCGGCGGTCCCGTGGCCGTGGCCGGCGTGATGGGTGGCCTGGAGAGCGAGGTCACCGAGGCCACCACCGATGTCCTCCTGGAAGCGGCCAACTTCAACTTCCTCAACGTCCGCCGCACCTCCCGCCTGCTGGGGTTGACCAGCGACGCCAGCCAGCGGTTCGGGCGGCGGGTGGACCCGGAGTTGACGGTGAAGGCCGCCGCGCGGGCAGCCCGGCTAATGGCGGAACTGGGAGGCGGCGCTATCGTCCCCGTCATTGGCGACCTGTATCCCGGCCGCCAACCGCAGCGAGTCGTCGTCCTCGATCCAGCCTACGCCGCCCGCGTCCTGGGCGTCGAAATCCCAACTGATGAAATAGTGCGAATTCTGTCCTCTCTAGAGTTTCAGGTTTCAAGGTTCCAGGTTTCAGGTTCGACAGATGGTGGGGAACCTGAAACACTGAAACCTGAAACCTTAAACGTAACGGTTCCCTCCCACCGCCTGGACATAACACTCCCCATAGACCTTATTGAGGAGGTAGGCCGTATTTGGGGCTACGACCGTTTCCCCACGACCCTCCTGCGCGACGAACTACCGCCGCAGCGGGCCAATCCCAGGCTGGAAGGATGCGAGCGCGTGCGCGACCTGCTGGTCGGCTGCGGGCTGGACGAGGTGATCACCTACTCGCTGGCGCCCCCCCCTAGCCCCCCCCAATTGTGGGGGGGGGATGAGGGGGGGCTGCGCGTGCTCAACCCCCTCTCCGCCGAGCGGGCCTACCTGCGGCAGACGCTGCTTCCCTCTCTGCTCCACACCACCCGCGAGAACCTGCGTTTCCTCGACCGGGTGGCCATCTTCGAGATCGGCGCGGGCTACCTGCCGGCGGAGGGGCAAACTCTGCCCGACGAGCCGCTCCGACTGGGCGTGGTGATGACCGGCCCGCGCGAGGCCCGCTCGTGGCTGGCGGGACAGGACAGCGCACCCATGAGCTTCTACGATCCCAAAGGAGTGGTAGAAACTTTGCTGGCCGGGCTGGGACTGGAGGGGACGTTCGAGCCGGGAGATCATCCTGCCTTCCATCCGGGCCGCTGTGCGCAGGTAAACGTGGGGGACGGCGTGGCGGGTATGATGGGGGAACTACACCCGGCGGTGCGGGAGACATTCGGTTTACCGGAGCAGCCCGTCTGCGCTCTGGAGTTCGACCTGGAGGCTCTGTTGGCCCGGGTGGGCGCGGCGCGCACCATGCAGCCCATCCCCCGCTTCCCATCGGTGAGCCAGGACTTGGCCCTGGTCGTTGATGAGGACTTGCCAGCCCAGGTGGTGGAAGAGGCCATCGTCGAGGCCGGCGGGAAGCTCCTCCGCCGCGCAGAACTCTTCGACCTGTACCGGGGCCAGCAGATCGCGCCCGGCAAGAAAAGCCTGGCCTACTCCTTGACCTATCAGGCCGAGGATCGGACTCTAACCGATGACGAAGTGGCCAAAGTGCAGGAGCGCATCGTGCAGCATCTGGCTGAGGAGTTAGGGGCTGAGTTGCGAGCTTGAGACAAAGACCTCCGAGGTTTCCTAACAAAACCTCGGAGGTCTGAACGCTTACAAGAAGGAGGACTTCAATGACTATCAAAGACTTCCCCGGCCGGGGCAAGGTGGCCGTGCTCAAGACCACGCCCGATACGGTGTTAGAAGACTATCGTCAGTTGATGCATCTGGCGGGTTATCAAGAAGCTCTGCCCAGGGATGTGGAGACCATCCTCAAGATCAACGTCTCCTGGCAGACCTGGTACCCGGCCTGCTCCACGGTACCCTGGCAGTTGGAGGGCGTGATCAAGACCTTGCAGGACGACGGCTACCAGAACCTCATCGCTGGCCAGAACAACACCGTCGTCGTGGACGCCTACGTGGCCGAGCGCAACAACAAACAGAAGATCATCGTGGATCAATACGGCGTGAGGAACGTTCACCTCTACGAGCCGCAGTACAACTGGGTGCGCTACGAGCCCAAGCAGCCCTTCCTCGTGCTGGACCAGGTCTACCCTGAGGGGGTGTACATCCCCGAAATTCTCATCGGACGCAACATCATTCAATTGCCGACAGTCAAAACGCACGTTTTCACCACCATCACTGGCGCGATCAAGAACTCGTTCGGAGGAATCCTGGGCACCAAACGCCACTGGACTCACGGGGTCATCCACGAGACGCTGGTGGACCTGCTGATGATCCAACAGGACATCCACCCCGGGCTCTTCGCCGTGATGGACAGCACCTTCGCCGGCGACGGGCCGGGCCCCCGCGCCATGCGCTGGCACGAGAAGGACATCATCCTGGCCTCGGCGGACCAGGTGGCGATTGACGCCATCTCCGCCAAGCTGCAGGGCTTCGATCCCCTCTCCATCCCCTTCATCCGCATCGCCCACGAGATGGGGCTGGGCGTGGGCGATCCCGACCAGATCGAGATCGTGGGCGAGGAGCGAGGCTGGGTGATGTCCCAGAACTGGCACTTTGTCCAGGAGGACACCTTCGCCAGCCGGGGGCAAAAACTCATCTACCACGGCTGGCTGCATCCGCTGGAGCCGCTTCTGCTGCGCTCGCCGCTGGTGCCCTGGTCCTACTTAGCCTCCAATTTCTACCACAACGTCTACTGGTATCCCTTCGTGGGCCGCCAGCGGGTGGAGGCGGCTCTGGAGACCAAGTGGGGGCAGCTCTTCAAGAGCTACGGCGACGGGGAGGTAGTGATGCCGGGCATCCAGCCCCAGACGGCAGCCATCGTCCTGGGCGGCGCGGCTCTCTTGGCTGGCGGGCTGCTGTGGGGGTTGTGGCGGCTGATGAGGGGTTGGAAAGATGAAAGTTGACTTCCACGTCCACACTTGCTACTCTGGAGATTCACTCACGTCTTTGGAGGCGGTAATCGGGACCTGTCGGAAGCGGGGCCTGGGCAAAGTGGCCATCACCGATCACAACACCATTGCGGGGGCCTTAGCTCTTTCGGAGATGGCCCCCGATTTGGTCATCGTGGGCGAGGAGATCAAGACCGAGGTGGGGGAGATCATCGCTTACTTCTTGAAAGAGGAGGTGCCCAAGGGACTTCCCGTTCAGGAAGCCATCGCCCGCGTGCGCGAGCAGGGTGGCCTGGTTGGCGTCCCTCACCCTTTGGACCGCCTGCGCCGCGAGGCCATGGGCCTGACCTATCTGCTCACCGTCATCGAGCAGGTGGACCTGCTGGAGGCTTTCAACGCCCGCACCACATTTCCCAACGATAACCGCCGCGCGCTGGATCTGGCTCGTGAGTGGGGGCTGCTGGTGACTGCTGGCAGCGACGCCCACACCGCCAGGGAGATCGGCCACGCCTACTTGGAGATGCCCGCCTTCAACGACAAAGACGAGTTCCTGCGCAGCCTGGCCCAGGGGAAAATCGTGGGTCGCTTGACTATCCCCTTGATCCACTTTGCCTCCACCTGGGCCAAGTGGATCAAGAGGCGGCGAAGTTGAAAGAGGTGAACCACCTCTAGCACGACCCTCACCCGCCGGTCGTAGGGGTAACTGTCGGCGTCGCCGTGGCCGTTGGGGTGACTGTCGGTGTCGCGGTTGGTGTCGCTGTAGACGTGGGCGTGACCGTGGGTGTGGCTGTAGGTGTAGCTGTTGGCCAGGGGTTGGCGGTGATAGTGACACTGCGGGTGAAGGGGACGTGTACCCCATCGTCTATCACGACCTCATTGGTGATGAGGGTGTCGTGCGGAATGGGCGGCACGGGGCCGCTACAGCCGAAGCTGATGGTGTGAGTCTCTCCACTGGCCAATGAACCAGCCCAGGTGATGATGTCTTTTTCCGAGTCATAAACGGCGCCCCCGCTCACCGTTCCAGGGAAGTATGTCAAGAGCGAAGGCACTGCATCCGTGATACGGACGCTGGTGGCCACGCCTGGCCCGCCGTTGTCCAGTTCAATGGTGTAATAGAGCGGCTGGCAGTAATCTATTGTATCGCGATCAGTTGTCTTGCTAGATGCACCCAGGTCAGGCAGAGCCGTGGTAGGCGTGGCGGTCGGGGTCTCCGTAGGTGTAGGCGTTGGCGTGGCCGTGGGGGTCGCTGTCGGCGTAGTTGTGGCCGTTGAGGTAGCTGTTGATGTAACTGTCGGCGATGGCGTTAGTGTGTCGGTGGGGGTGTAGGTTGGCGTCGGGGTGCTTGTGCTGGTAGCCGTTGGAGTCATGGTCGGGATGGGCGTGCCGTAGTTCTTCAAGACCAGGGGCAGGAAAGCTTTGAACGGGAGGTCCATGACGAGACGGGCGTCATCCCAGTAGGAGTCGTTGTGCTTTACACGCCATTCCGGGGCTGCCTTGGTGAACACGGTGACGTGGTCAGCTTGAGCCTCAGCCGTAACAAGAAGCTGTACGTGCTCGTCGTAGTGCTCAATCGGATCGCTCCACACGATCTGCTCCGAGTAGGCGTCTGTGCCACCGTAAGGGTCTATGCCCACCGAGAGCCAATATTTTCCGGGAAGGGTTGAGTGGTGGGGGTCGTCCTCCGAGCTGGACCACACCACTACCCAGGTGGAGAACTCCAACTCGCTACCCTCAGGCACTGCCACCTGCTGATAGAGACCCGCCGTGTGGGTGGAGGAAAAAGTAAACATCTTCTGAGCGTACCGGCCTGATCGAACGCGCAGGGGATCGGGGTGGGCATGACCGTCCTCGGACTTGTATTCGGGCCGGTAATTAAAGCCATCCTGTCCCGGCACGTTATCATACCATAACTCCCAGCCATTGGCCACCTCCAATTCGCCCTTGGGTCCCTCCCAGGGTGCGTAGGGGTCTGGCCTGTAGCTGAACCCATCCTCGAAGCCCGGATTCACCAGCAAGTTGTAAGAGCCCTCGGCTTGATTCGACAAGGCCAGGCCAATTATCGCACCTGCCACAGCAACCAGAAGCACGGTTACCTTTAGATTTTGAGCTTTGAGC
>CAYNWI010000018.1:0-15742 GCA_964400825.1 uncultured Anaerolineae bacterium
CATCCCCGTTCCACCAACTGTGATAGACCTCGCTGTTGGCAGGCCCGTGAAACTCATACCAGGCCAAATGGAGATGTCTGCCTCTGTCAATGCCCAAAGTATAATGCTCCACATTCCGATTGCCTTCGTTAACGCGAGTGGCGATGGACCAGGCCACGCCATCCCAATAACGGTGATAAACGTCATACTGCCCCCCAGCGTTGCTCAGCCACACGAAATGTATACCCCCGGTCTGGGTAGTAGCTAGGCTGGGACGATTGGCGTATTTGCCGCCGTCGGAGATGAGGATGGGCTCTGACCAAAGGTCGCCATCCCACCAGCTATAGAATAGATCGCTGTGACCAGGGTCACGGAACTGAGACCAGGCCATGTGAAGGTGGCCTGCGCTGTCAATCAGAATAGCGTGCTCGGCGTTTTTGGGCAGCACGCCGTCGGTGGAGATGCTCTCCAGTTCCGACCACGAGTCGCCTCCATCCATTGAGCTGCTGTAGACAAACCCCTGCCCGCCGCCAGCAGCATCATCCCCCAGCACGTAGACACTGCCGTCACCAGCGGCGACGAGAGGTGCCCGGCCCGCGCCTATCTCTATCGAGTCGGCCCACGATTCCCCATCCCATTTTTGGTAGAGCACTCGCGAGTCCGCCAGCGGCTCAACGTACCAGGCAACGTGCACGTTGCCCTCGGCATCGGCGGCCACACTCATAGGATCCCGCTTTCTCGGGCCGACAACTACGTTCGTGGGATTCAACAGAGTGGGGCCAGGGGGCCTTGTCGGTTCAACTGTCGGTTCGATTGTGGCAGCGGGAGCAGTGGCAGTCGGTGCTGCCTTGGTAGCCACTTCGACTGTCAACCCCACCTGTCGGGTAGATGCCTTGCACCCGCCCACGACAAGCGCTAAACAGATCAAAAATACAACGATGAAATGGGTGCGCTTACCCTTCATCACTTCGCCTCCTTTTCAGCTTCCAGTTTTCAGCTTTTAGCTACAGTACACCTTGACAAAATCCTGCACCAACACGTCCCAATAGTACCTCTCACGCAGACTCAAGGCTGCTTCTTGCATAGCATGAGCTAAATCGCTATCTTCCAGAATCGTCAGAATCCCTTCAGCCAGGGCTTGGGCATGGCCAGGTTCTACCAGCAGGCCAGCTTCGCCATCACGGAACTTCCCTCCCAGAGTTGGGGGGGACTGAGGGGGGGCACTCAGAATATCTCGGCGATCACCGACGTCGCCCGTCACCACCGGCGTGCCCACGGCCAGGCTCTCGAAGAGCTTGAGGGGCGACCTGGCACGAGCGGTCAAATCGTCGTGGACGGGTTCGACGGAGACATCGGCCATAGCCAGGTAGTACGGCGCTATCTCCGGCTTCACCCTTCCCACGAAAATGGCAGCCTCCGCAAGGCCCAGTTCCTCGGCACGTCTCTGCAAAAAATCGTAGTCTTCGCCGCCTCCCGCCAGGATCAGAACGGCATCGCTACGTCGTCTCCTGACGACAGCGAAAGCTTCCAGAAGCAGGTCCACGGGATGGTTCACCAAACTCATGCTCCCCACGTAGGCGACCGCCTTTTTGCCGTCCAGGCCCAATTCGCGGCGAAGGGTCTGCGCCTTTGCGGGGTCAACCTGCGCAAAGCGGTCCCTGTCCACGCCGTTGGGCACGTAGACGATCTTGTCCACCGGGAAACCCAGGGCCGCGTTCCTCTCCTGGGTGAACCGCGTGTTCACTGTCATGCCAGAGGCGCAACGAGGCAGGCCGTCCTCGAACAGAGCCACCACCGCCCGCTGCCATCGGCCAGAAAAGCGATTCGAGTCGGCCTCGTAATCGTCGCAGTCCAGGTACAGGCGCTTCCCTCGCCAGAACTTTGCCGCCAGAGCGGCCACCCCGTTGATGGGATGCGGCTTCCCCAGATGTATGACGTCGGTTTCGGCCAGCAAGCTTCTGACGCTCATCCGTAAGCTCGAAGCCAGGGCCACCCTCGCCAGGCCGAAGGTGCTGAAGTAAGTCTTCTGGCTGCCCACCTTTCGCACGTGCATCTGGCCCACGTAATGTACTTCGACTCCGCCCACCTGTAACCGTCGCTGGGGGAGGCCGCCGAGGTTAGGGTGCAAGGCTAAAATGCTCACCTCGTTGCCCAGCCTGACCAACTCCTTAGCCAGTGGGAAGTAGCGCCCCAGCCCCGATGGGTCTTCTAAACTCTGAGTAAGAAGAAACGTAATTTTCATAAACCCCAAAATCCAAAGCTCAAATCAAGAGGAGAAGTCCTCTATGAGACGCACTAACCCCTTCCAGGAGAAGGTCCCTCCCTGAACCTGGGCTCTGATGTTCAGAGTGAATCTGGCACCCAAATCTTCCTCAAAATATCGCGCGATAGCCTCTCCCAAAGCCTCGCTATCCTCAGGAGGAACGATCATTCCTGTCTCTCCGTCCTTGACCACCTCCGGTATTCCCCCCACTAATGTGGTGATAACCGGCTTCTCGAAACCATAGGCCAGTTGTGTCACTCCGCTCTGAGTGGCATCCACGTAGGGCAGAACTACCACGTCGGCCGCCGAAAAGTAAAGCCCCAATTCCTCGTTGGGGATGTATCGGTCAATGATGGTCACCGCCGGGGCGATACCCAACTCTTCAATCAGTTTGAGATAGGACAGCTTGTCATCCCAAAACTCTCCGACAACCAGCAGATGGGCATCTATCTTCCCCATCACCTGGGGTATGGCCTTTAGAAGATACTTCAGTCCTTTATACTCTCGAACGAAGCCGAAGAAAAGGAGCACCTTGCCCTCGAGCCCCAACTGCCTCTTGGCCTCCTCGTCCGTCATCTTCCTGTCAAGCGCTAAGGCCTCGTAGATGGGATGGGCTGTCCTCCGCACTTGGGCTCCAGGCAACAACCTCTTGAGATCATTGAGATCCTTCTCCGACTGCACGATGAAATAATGCCCCTGCCCCAGGGCCAGTTTGGCGGAGAGCCTATCAATGGCGCTTCCCTCGTGCGGCAAAACGTTATGGCAGATGAACAAGACCCTGGTGGGCGTGAACTTCCGCACCAGAAAAGCGATGCTGGCGAACGTCAAGGCCCAGTAGGGCACCCACCATTGGAGGATCAGTGCATCAGGCTGCCCCCTTTTTATCCGGCGAAAGGTCTCCAGCCACGTCAGGGGGTTCGAGGGATCGAGAAGATACTCGCAGTCGGCCCGCAGGGGGGAACGACTGGGATCTCTGTCCGTCCTACCGGGAAACAGAAAGGCCGGATATTGCCTCTTGAAAGAGTACAGCTTCACCTCGTGGGCAGCGCTCAGATGCTGGTAGAGCAAGGTGGTGTAGTGGGAGATGCCGCCTCGGTAAGGATAGGTCGGCCCTATCAAAACGTACTTCATCGCCCCCCCTCTTTCCCCCCCAAGTTGGGGGGGAAAGTTCTGTGAGACCTCTTCACGATCAGATCCGCCAGCAGTCCTATCGCCCCCACCTGGATCGCCGTCAATATCAGCATCAGCGTGACCCCAGGGATGTAGAAGCCTCGGTAGTAAACGATGTCCCGCACCAGCTTGACCGCCCCCACTACGATGAGCGCGAGGGCCACGGGCAAAAAGACCTTGAGGGGATTGAAGTACATGATGGTTCGCACTACCAGGGAGATGTAATTATACGTATCGGCGATGGGATGGAAGGAAGACTTGCTCCCCTTTCTCTGGTAATAGTCTATGGGGATGAACTCGACCACATAGCCCTCGGAGAGGAAAGCGACGGTCTGAGTGCCTACCCAGGAGTGCGTAGTGGGCAGAATATCCAGGAACCTCTCGGCGATGCTCTTCTTGAAGGCGCGGAGGCCGGAGTTCAGATCGGGGATCCTTACCCCTGTCATGTACGAGGCCAAAAGGCGGATGAAGAGCTTGGTCGGGGAGCGCAGCCACCTGAGGCTGCCCGTCTCCGTCCTCCTGGCGCCGATGACCAGATCGCACTCGCCGAGGTGGGCCAGGAGGCGGGGGATGTCCTGGTTGGGATAAGTCCCATCGCCGTCGGTCATCACGATGACGTCGCCCCTGGCGTGCTGGAGCCCCGTCGTCCGCGCCGCGCCTGTGCCGCGATTATGTGCGTGCTGGATGAGCCTCACCCCCTCCCGCTGCCGCACGATCTCTGCGCTGGCATCGGTAGAGCCATCATCCACCACGATGATCTCCCAGGGGATGCCGCCCCCCCTTTCATCCCCCCCAACGTTGGGGGGGAAAGAGGGAGGGCTGCTCATGGTCTGGATAATGGTGTCCAAATCGCCACCGATGGCCTCTTCCTCGTTATACATCGGGATAATGATGCTGATCATTTCCATCTCAACTTCCCCTCCCTATTCCAAACCGGCAATCTCGACGAACACAGGCTTCACTCCCACCTCAAACTCTACCATCCCCATCTGAACCGGGAGGACGCTCGATCCATCGCCGTCTCGGCTGGTGAGAACGGCATCGGCCGCGGCAGGGAGTCTTACCGTCTTGGTCATCGTATTCGACCACAGAATGTAGAGCGAGCCCCCCGTACCGGCGAACTTGTACGCCTCAATCTCCTCAGGAACAGACTCGTAGGCGCCAAGACAATGCATCCCCTCAAGTTTGCTTGCAAAATTCTGGAAGGTACTGTAGCCATTCATGGGTTCGTGATTCATACTGATTAAATATCGCTCCACTTCACCTCCCCACGGCCACGGTGGATGCTCCCTGGGATCAAACCAGAAGACATTGTCTACCCCAGCGCCAAAACCGCGGGTGAGTTCCCGAACGATGAAATCGCGCTGATGCTCCACGCTGTGACCGAAATTAACCCATTGGCCTGTCTCGGTTATCCAAATCTCCTTCCAATAGACCCCATTCCTCGACATTGTGTCGCTAATCTCGTTCACCTTATGGGCCATAGTAGGGAACTCAGCAAGATTGACAGGGTAGTAATGCAGACTAACGCCGTCGAAATACAGCCCAGCACCATTTTGCAATGCCTTTTCAAAAAAGTTCCTTTCAAAATATTCCCAGGAATCATACGCTAGGCCACCGAAGAAAACCAAAGCGTCAGGGTCGAGGTGCTTAATCTGAGAATAGAATATCCCTAGCTGCCGAGCATATTCGGCTGGATAAGGGCCCCAACATCCAGTCGCTGGCCCATAGTTGGGCCTGGGCGCTCTTCCATCTGGTTCGTTGATGAACTCCCAAGCGTCCACGACCTCAGCATAACGAGGCACAGCGACCTCAAGGAAGCTCTCCAGGGCAAGTGTGTCCGTAATGGGGCCGCAGTTCTGCTCGGCTGCCCAGTCCGGCGCTCCGTAGATCACCACCATGGCCTCGAACCCTAATTCCCCAAGTCGGGCAAACACCGCGTCGTATTTGTCCCACTGGTACTCCCCTGGGGACGTTTCGACTCCAAGCCAGGGCAAGAAGACGCGCATCCAACCCGCTCCCATTTCTCTGGCTACGGGGAAGTCGTATTCAATCACTTCGGGCACCACTACCCAGGCCTCCCCAAAATCCACGCCCAGTTTAGCCTGCGGCGGCCCGTGCTTGCGAACCAGGGGAAGAAGGACAGTGTTGGTGTAGGCATCGGTTGCCTGCATAGCCGTATCCCTCATATCCCTACATTCAGCGAGGTTTTGGGCATCCGTCCTCATCCCCGTCATCGCAACGGCAAGAGCCACAGCACAAAGCAGGAATGGCCCTGCGCAGTACAGCCTGATAGAACGGTTTTGACCCTTCATTTTGCCCTCCCTTTTGGAAATGGGTAACGAGTCAACGAGTACCGCGTTAACGAGCCGCTACCTCGTTGACCCGTTGACTCATTGCCTCATTGACTCTCCAACAGCAAAGCCACCCCCTGGCCATACAACTGGAGGGAGCCGTGGGGTCTGGCATTGTATTCTTCCTCCGTCAGCATGGGCCAGGTTGACGCGGATACGTTGGTCACGGTTCCATCAGCCAGAACCTGGCGCCACACCCCCAATATCGTCGTCCCCCCCTCTTTCCCCCCCAAAGTTGGGGGGGATGAAGGGGGGGCTGCGGCGTAGGCGTCCTCGTCCAGCCACTCTTCCTGGATGCCCCGCTTGAAAGCATAACCGATCAACGCGGAGGCGGAGGTTTCCAGGTAGGAATCAGACCGGGTGAGAACTGTGTGCCACAAGCCGCTCGCATCTTGCAGCGGTCTGAGACCTGCCGCCTGCTTCTGCATGATGTCCAGAACTGTGGGGCGCAGGGGGTGAGTGGGCGTTATGGCTGACAGGACTGCTACGTCGGCCAGCAACGCCCAGCCGTTGCCCCGCCCCCAGTAGACTTGCCCGGCGGGGTCGCCCCCACTCTCGTCCCAGGCATGATAGTATAACCCACTCGTTGGATTTTGCAAGTGGGCGGCGTGCTTGATCGCCTGGGAGATCGCCTCATCAGCATAGATGTCATCACCACTGACCTGGCTCATTTTGATCAGAAAGGGAACTGTCCCCAGCAGCGTATCCACCCATACTCGACCAGTGTCGTGCGTCAGGGTGCCGTCGGCGGTACGCGGGGCGGCGCTCATGAAGTAGTCGGCTACTCGCTGAGCGAAAGCCAGGTGCTCTGATCGTTCGCTGCTTTCGTAGGCGACCAGTGCCGCGTAACCCAGCAGCCCATCGTTGACGTGGGTGATCTCCGTTTTGATGGGGATGCAGGCATCAATCCATTCCTGCGCCCAGTGGAAGTATCGGTCGTCCTGGGTGGCCTGCCAGGCCTGGATCCAGCCATAGGCCAGCACGCCCGCTTCCCAATCGCAGTGATCGCCCAGGTTGTCCGCGCCCTGCTGCGCGATCAACGTGAGCGGGCTGGCAAATTGGCGCTTGTAGATGTCGAAGGTGCCGCCCGCCGGTGCACCGGCATACAGCAGCAGCCGACCGTCGCTTGACAAACGCGGGGTATCACTCCGCCAGCCCTCGCGTTGCTCCAGCGCAGTCAGCCCCTCTCCTGCCCAATTGACCACGTACACATTCCGCTCACCGGACCGGTCGGAGACGAATACCACGCCGCTGCCATCCGGGATGATGGAGGGATAGCCATCAAAAGCTGGATCGTCTGTCACTCGTCGCAAGTTCGAACCGTCCGTGTCCATCAAGTAGATTTCACTGTTGCCGTCCCGCTCGCTGCGGAAGGCAATCGTCCTGCCGTCGGCCGACAGGGTCGGGAACCAGTCCGCGGCCGGGTGGGTGGTCAGGCGCGTCCATTCGCTGCCGCGTCCTGAGCCTGCCGAAGGGCTACCGATGGCGGCACTGTAGATATCCCAGTTGCCTTCAGCGCGATTGCTGCTGAAGACCAGCCTCGCACTATCAGGGACAAAGGACGGATGAAGCTCATCCGTCCCTAGACCCTCCACAGCCACACGAGCGTTGCTCCCATCGGCGTTCATCAGATAAATGTCCCAGTCACCAGCCTGATTGGTTGCAAAGGCGATTGTGGAACCATCCGGTGAAAAGATCGGCGTGTCTTTATCAGCCAGGGTCGGATTGAGACTAGCAGCAGGCCCACCTATGGCGGAGGTGCGAAATACATCGGGCCGACCGTCCCGATGGCTGACGAACACCACTGTTTCGCCATCAGGTGAAAGGGTCGGTTGGACATCATCGGAGGGATGATAGGTTAGACGACGGGAATCATAATCACTGAGAACTAATGGCAGAAATATCTGGTTTGTCGGGCCAAAGAGACCGAGGGAACCCACGCGACAGACGTCCACGCTGAGGATGTTGTTTTCCAGGTCACGCACATACGATGATGCCGGATGGCATGTTTCGATCGCATCTTGCCACTCGTCGCCTGCCCACCGGCGCAAGGACAGATCGCTCTCGTCGGAGACGAGATACAGACCGCTATCGCTGTAATGAATGGTCACGTTCGCAGGTACATCAAAAGTCAAGTCAGGCTGAGCGGCGCCTTGCTGATAGGCTGTCAGATCAAAGGCATTGCCGGCGTAGGCCAATCCAGTTCCTCCAGAAGCCACAGTTGGCTGCAAGACCAGCTCCGTCGGGCGAGATACCACCCCTGACGAAAAGTCCAAACGGACAGTATAGCCCTGGGTATCGGTAAGAGTCAGACTGGCAGGGAGGCTGACTGTGTCGGGCCCCAGGGTCAGAGTGGTTGAGACGGGGGCGGACAGGATGGTGAAGTCCTCGTGAGTCCCGTCTGGTGGAAGGATGACGGTCCGAGTCAGAGGATGAAACGTATAGCCAGTCAGCGTGGGAGCAAGTGTATAAGTACCCATCGTGACGTCGGTAAAAGTATAGTGCCCGGTGGCGTTGGTGGTAGTTGTCATGCCTGCACCAGCGGAAATGGCGACCCCTGAGAAGGGCATACCGCTGGCATCGGCGATTTGCCCTCCGATGGAGTAAAGCCTGGCATCTTCTCTTATGCCCCAGGCGTACATCTTGCCGGTGGGGAGGGGGTAGCGCCAATCTGTATACGGCCCTTCAATGAAAGTCATCTTTATATGTGGATGGTAGTCTGTTACAAAAGCGAAGGAGTAGATAGCATTTCTTGTATTGGACTTGATCATGGTTCTTGACCACTGGGGGTCATTGGGGTTGTTGTTATAGCGCCACCTGGATAGCTTGGTCAAACTTAAGTCAAATTTGGCTTGCTCGATGTACAGATCAAACGAATTGTCGTCGTAAAACTCAACATCCAGAGGACGCGTATCATAAGGCTCATCCCAGAACAGATGTATTGCAGGATTCCAATCAGATTCATTCCAAACAACCTGATTGGTGGTGAGCTTGCCATTGTTCTCTCTGGTGGTGTGGAATATGTTGACCTGGCCATTGGCGTCAACGCCAACCACGCTGCAGGTCTTGTCGGAGAACTCTCGCTGGCCCGTACTGAGTATCTCTGTTCTGTTGGCTGGATTCTCGAATTCGTTTTGATTCACACATTGCCCCAGGTCATTGCCATTGGGGGCATACACTTTCTCATCGCCAAAACTGAAACGGACATAGAAGAGCTTGTCCTGATAGTCGTTGTGATTCTTGTGGTTTTCAAACGTGATGTGCAATTCTTCAGGGTCGCTTTGATAGTAAATGCCTTTTATGTAAATAGTGTCCCACTCATCGTCGTTGGTTAGACCATCGCAACTCCCATCACTCTGATCCTTGCCGCCAGGATCAATCATCTTTCTTGGCATACTCCAGGTGTCGCCGTCGTCTGTTGATTTGATGTAGTAAATAGGCTCGTAATAGTCGGGGGCATCTTTTGCCGTCTGACGATAAAAGAGATAGATGGCATTGTCTTTGGTCTTGAAAGCCATCACGTACGTCGCTCTGTCTTGATCGTCTGTGTTACTGAATGGCCTCTCCTGCCAGTTTGCCAGGGACAGAATGTCGCTGTGATCGGTTTTCACAGTGGACTTGAAGTGCTGTATGGGATCGAGGTGGCCACTATTGAACACATGAACATAGTTCTGGCTATCTATAACTATCTGAGGATAGAAATGGGAATCATGCTTGGGCGGGGAATCGGTCACTTTCATCGGTGTAGCCCAGGTATTGCTTTCGTGATCGTAATAGATTATGTAGGGATCTGCTGTGCACGGAGTCGTGTCAGCTCCTCCCAGCGGTGAGCAGCCTGGAAAGACAACGAAGGTTCTGTCTGAACGAGCATCGTAAACGCCACGGCGTAGTTGAAATACCTGTCACGCTATACTCTCTACTATGCCTTCGATGAATGGATCATCACATAGAGCGTAGCTATTGGGTATCACTGGAACAAAGACAACCATGAGAAACAAAAGAGTAAGCAAGCTCTTTTTGCACATTTCTCTCCACCGTCCTTCCCGTCGTACCATTCAAAACCCCAAGACAGAGGTCAGCCTCATGGAACGCAAGAGCATGTCCCTATTCTACCACAGAATGATTACGCCTGCACCGACAAATGTTACGAGTCTGTAACGGTTTTGTTCCCGTTTCTTCACATTCAATTTGGTTGTCGGGCGACAAGGCAGGCTGGAAATCGTTGGCTGGATCGTATGTCAAGCGATCGAATTGGCAAGCCTTGCAGATTGACGGTAGGTAGATTTGACAGGTCTGTGCAGACAGTTTTGATCCCTCGCTGCTGTCTGCACATTCGAGCACCCACCTGTCCGCCACGACTTGGCCTGCCTGGAAAGCCAGACCAGCCAGCAGGATGGCGATGAGAAGCACAATATCGCGAGGTAGCATAGCTTTCAACAAGTCTCTCCCCAATGCACTGCCACCAGCAGGATGTCCAGGATGTCAATGTCGCCATCACCATCTAGGTCGTAGATCGGATCGTAGTCTGGATCGCCTACAAATGTGTTCCAACGGATGGCTACCAGCATGATGTCCACGATGTCTACTTTGCAGTCACAGTTGAAGTCTCCGAAGATGCACACTCTAACGTGTCCGTCTTGAGTACTGACGGGAATCGTCTCAGGAATAGTATTCACGCTTAGTACGTCCTGTAAGTGCAGGTCGCTTTCACCTGATGCCTGGGGTGACAGTGTTAGTGTCGCCAAAACACCGGAGCCGTCCGGCGCAGGCTCAGTGCCGACGCTGTAGGACCCAAAGGCCACTGTACCCGCTTCGTTGTCTATATCTGGGTCAACGGGGTTAGCTGTGCGCCCTGTGCTCCCCAGGAAGTCTCCCAACACCACATCCTCGACATGCACGATGGTAGGAGAGTAAGTCACGGTAAACTGGAAGCCTGCTAAATTAACGATGTCGGAGATAGCCACGGTGATGGTGAAAGGTTCGCTGTTGGGATAGATGCTTTTCTCTGGTGGGTCTATCCAAACCACAGAGATCGGTTCTGATGGTATCTCCAGATATTGATTCCAATTCGTTGGAACAAGCGTATATGGATACTCCCCACCATTTTCAACCAGGTATCCTCCACCAAGGATGTAGATACCACCAGCATCCGATATTGCAGACGGAGTAGATAGCCCTGTCTCAAGATTCCCTGCGATCTCCCAACTATCTGTGAGAGGGTCATACCTCTGGATGAGGTCATAGACAATTCCTGTTCTACCAGAGCCATACAACTCGCCCCCAATGGCATAGAGCTTTCCGTCAGGGCCAAATGCTGCTCCAAGGCCAACACTCCCCGTAGGCATAGGGGATTTTGTCTCCCAACTGTCTGTTGCGGGGTCATACACCTCCAGGCTATCAAGTGCTCCATCAGGCTGACCAGAGATTCCACCGCCTACTATGTATATCTTTCCATCAGGCCCTAGTGCTCCTCCAGCACACCAGCGTCCGGTTGGCATCGGGGCTTTGGTATGCCAAGTCTTATTCACGGGGTCAAAGGCTTCTACTGTGTTGTAGTTCGGGTAACCACCAAAGACGTAGATGAGGCCATCGGCCCCTGTGACAGCTACTACGTCCCTTCTAGGTGTGGGCATCTGAGGTACTGTTGTATCCCAAGTATCAGTACCAGGGTCGTATGCCCAAACCTCTGTCGAGGGCCCACTGTCAGTTGACCCTCCAAATGTGTATATCGTGCCATCAGGAGCTGTTGCTGCTCTGAGCCAAGCCCTTGGGCCAGGCATCGGGGCACGATAGGACCAGGTGTCAGTAGCGGGATCATAGCATTCTACGCTTGCAAGAATACCGCCTGGAAACCCTCCACCGAAAACGTAAATCTTGCCATCAATGCCCATCGCAGCCCCGGGCCCTATTCTTGCATCATTCATAGGCTGAAGCTGAAGGATGTTTAGGGGTGTATGGTGATGGTTCAGCAGCACCGAGACGTTGTGATCAGGCCAGTTAGCTACGGCCAGATCCAGGTCGCCGTCCCCGTCCAGGTCGCCCAGGGCCACGGAGCAGGGATCGTTTCCCACATCGTAGGTGACCTGGCTGGCAAAGATCCCGTTTCCCTGGTTCAGCAAGACCGAAACGTTGTGGCTAGGGTAGATAGCCGTGACCAGGTCCAGATCGCCGTCTCCATCCAGATCCCCCACGGCGATGGAGTTGCCTCCGCCGATGTAGGTCACCTGGCTGGCAAAGGTGCCGTCACCTTGGTTCAGCAGCACCGAGACATTGCCACTCCAGTTACCCACGGCCAAGTCCAGGTCACCGTTCCCATCCAGATCGCCCATGGCCACGGCCCAAGGATCGTATCCCGCACCGTAATTCGCCTGGCTGGCAAAGGTGCCGTCACCCTGGTTCAGTAGCACTGAGACGTTGCCGCTCTCACGGTTAGCTGTCGCCAAGTCGAGGTCGCCGTCCCCATCCAGATCCCCCACGGCCACGGACTGGGGATTGCTCCCCACACCGTAGGTCACCTGGCTGGCAAAGGTGCCGTCACCCTGGTTCAGTAGCACTGAGACGTTGTTGCTATCGTAGTTAGCCGTGACCAGGTCCAGATCGCCATCCGCATCCAGGTCACCCACGGCCACGGAATGGGGACGGCTGCCCACGCCATAATCCACTCGGCTAGCGAGGGTACTGTCACCCTGGTTCAACAACACCGAGACGTTGCCACCCCAGTTAGCCGTGACCACGTCCGGGTCGCCGTCCCCATCCAAGTCGCCGACGGCCACAGCCCAAGGATCGTATCCCACGCCGTAGGTCACCTGACCGGCAAAGGTTCCGTCACCCTGGTTCAGTAGCACTGAGACATTGTCGCTACCCCAGTTAGCCACGACCAGGTCCAGGTCGCCATCTCCATCCAAGTCGCCCATGGCCACGCACCGGGGATTGGTTCCCACGCCGTAGGTCACGTGAGGGCCAAAGTCAGGGCCACCAGATGTAGCTGGGACTGTACCACCTAATAACAGGAGTGCCAGAGCCAAAGCTGCTCCGACAAACACTTTCTTGCTTATCATCTTTGCCTCCTTCTGCTCTTTTCGGTGGCCATGTCGCCTGCTACTATGATTTGTAGACTGTGCTCTAGCTTTCATATTTCTCCCACCACTTACCGACGAACAGCGCCAGGATGCGCAGGATCGCCCAAGTGACAATCCAATAGAACACAAAGGAACCGAAAAGTCCAATAGTCATGTGCCCTACCACTTCTGCCAAATTCGGCCATTCCCGCATAACCACCGTAGCAACGCCGACACCCGCCAGCACTGCGGCGATGGGTGTTGCGGCTCGGCTTGGTGAGCGTGCTCTAAACCACTCTTTCATCCTGCCTCCTTTTGCTGTTTTCGGCGAGGCATATGGCCCGCTATGTATTGATTAGTCTGCTATGGATGTTTGGAACACGGATTTTGAGAAAGATATTCTTGGAGATCGCGGAGAATTTCTTCAACGGATTCATCTGGGCGATCCTCAAACAGTGGAAACCAAAGCGACTCGCCGCACTTGGGGCACTTGACCCAGTGCACCTTATGGAACGGTGACTCTATGAACTTAGATGGATCCTCACTAGCAGAGTGAAGTTTGATTTCAGACATCAGTGCCTCCCTTATCTTCCTGATCCTCCATCACTACTCCCGCCGGGACTTCGAAGCCCTCCGGCCAGATTGTGTCCTGGTCGGCCCTTGCGAATTCTAGGATTGCCCCCTCGAGTTTTGCGTTCCACAAGTATGCTCCTTGAAGCTGTGCGGCTCCGAAGGCGGCCTCTCTGAGGTCTGCACCCACCATGATAGCCCCTTGGAGTTTGGCGAACTGTAAGTTGGCCCCCTTGAGATCCGCACCAACCAGAATTGTCTCTCGGAGGTCTGCGCTGAGGAAGTTAGTCCTTTGGAGCTTTCCGAAGTCTAGGAAGGCATTGCGTAAGTCCGCATAGCTCAGGTCTGCCCCATCTTTCCTACCCCCGCCAGGGCCGAGATCCACGAAGTGCAGTTTAGCCTCCCTTAAGTCGGCTCTGTGTAGGCTCTCTTTGCGTCCCATAGCAGCCCAGTTCACAGCCTTCTGTATCCACCGCTCGCGGTCCTGCTCTCTTTCTCGCCCCTTTTCGAGTACCAAGCGTCTCTGTTCCCTCTTGCCCTCCAGCCAGTACATGACCAAGCTGGTAGCTAGCCCGATCAGTCCACCGCCGATCAGTAGCAAAAGATCTCTGATTATCTCAAACTGCTGGTCTGGGGTCATTGTTCTTGTGTCCTTTCTGAAGACACGTCGCCTGCCACTTGTCACGCATGATCACGCTGTACCAAGAAAGCGAAGGCCACGGCGACAAGCAAAGCGACCGCCGCCAACCCAAGCCACGGAGCCAAAAGCTCCAGCCTGTTCACCGGCACTACATGGCCTCCCACGGGAACCGGTGGGGGCTTCAAGTTGAAGGTAGCAGTGCAGGTCTTGTCAGCGTCCATGGTTACAGTCGTGGTAATCTCGGTGCCAGAGCAGTCCCCGCTCCAGCCGACAAAGACGGAGTCGTCACCAGACTGGGCTTCCAAGGTGACCACCGTCATCTCAACGAGGGTCTCTGAGCAGTCACCGGAAGTGGTTTCGGCAGAGATGTCGCAATTAATCCTGGTGTTGGTCACCGTCCCGTCACCTGTACCCGCCCCGGCCACCGTCAGGGTAAGTCTTCTCGCTTCATACGCCCCGATGTCGCAGTTACCTCCTGGAGGTTGAGGTCGGCTCACCCCACGCTGGTCGGTGGTCGGTGCGCCATTGTAGCCGCCCCCTCCTGCCCCTTCGGAAATGGCATCAATGGCTGGGCTGCCAGGGAGCAGAGCGTGGGTTAACGTTGGGCCGCCGTTGTCCTGCAGCGGGCCAAGCAAGGGGTCGGTGTTGGAGAGGTCGTCCTCCGCTGTGAAGCCGCAGGTGCCGTCGCTGTCCAGGTTGTAGCCAGCGGAAGTGATAGCACCGTCTCCGGAGCAGTCACCGCCAGCGGCGCTGTTCGCCACGATGGTATTCCGCAGCGTCGGGTTGCTGTCTGGGTCGCTGTGGATCCCGCCGCCGTACCAGTCGGCCGAGTTGCCGCTAAAGGTGCAGTTGACCAACTCCGGTGCGCTACTAGAGCTGTTTTTCATCCCGCCGCCTACCATGGTGGCAGAGTTGCCGCTGAAGGTAACGTTGGTCAGCGTCGGGCTGCTGGAGATGGTGTTGTAAATCCCGCCCCCGCCACGCCATCCGGCGCCATTGCCCGTGAAGGTGCAGTTGGTTAGCATCGGGTTGCTGTTGACCCAGTTGTACATCCCGCCGCCGGCGTACCGGCCGGAGTTGTTGCTGAAGGTGCAGTTGACTAACTCTGGTGCGCTGAAGCTGTTGCCCATCCCGCCACCGTCATAGGCGTAATTATAACTGAAGGTGCAGTTGGCCAGCCTCGGATTGCTGCTGTGCCAGTTGGACATCCCGCCGCCTATGAAGTGACTTGAGTTGTTGCTGAAGGTGCAGTTGACCAGCGTCGGGCTGCTCCCGTTATTGAAAATCCCGCCGCCGCTGGAGATGGCGTAATTGTCACTGAAGGTGCAGTTGACCAGCGTCGGATTGCTGCCGCCGTTTTTCATTCCGCCGCCAATCAGATCACCAGCAGGATAACCGTCTGCATTGCCGCCGGTTACTGTAAAACCGTCAAGCACGGTGGTGTCGGCAATGCCGCTGCCTTTGACCACATGGTAGCTGTTGTCGCCGTAGTTGGTGAAGTCCGGGCCATCATCGCCATTCAGGTCGCCGCTGAGGATGGTCACATTGATCTCCCAATCCCGCTGATCGCGGGCGGTCTCCCCACCTGCAAAGCCGCCGTAGAGAGCCACTCCGTCTTTCAGTTGAAAAGTGGCGCTGCGGTCGGTGCCGGTGGTGGGCTTGTAGGTGTCCGCTGCCACCCAGATTTCGTCGCCGCTATTGGCAGCGG
>CAYNWI010000019.1:0-15473 GCA_964400825.1 uncultured Anaerolineae bacterium
CCTGAGGTGCGTGTCTCCTGGGCAACAGGCTGTATTCAATCATACCTCTGATTTCTGATTTAGTCAACTGGCAGATCCCATTTGTTTGAATGGGTTGCAGCTCAGCCCCGGGCAAGGTGCGAGAAGTATGGTATCATGTGCCGCGTGGGGCTGCACACGCCTGCTGCCCTTCACATCAGCGTACAGGACACTGGGGAAAAGGGCCATTTCAAATCCTGAAGGACAGCCCAGCAAGAGCCTTCGTCAGATTTGTCAGGATGAGTAAAAACACGTATAATCAGATCAAGAGGTAAAAGGTATTGAATCTCATCTCCAGCTTTTTCACTGCCAATATGATCCTCGTCTTTTTCATCAATGGCCTCGCTTTCTTCGTTATGGGCCTGGCCATAACGCTCGAAACGCGCAGGCCTAGTAAGCTGAAGCTGGTGGAGAGCCTGTGGCTTCTGGCTGTCTTCGCGTTCCTGCGGAGCCTGGCGAACTGGGCGGAGATGTTCTTGCTCATCCAGAGACAAGCTACACCGGCCAGCGACAACCTCCCTCTCCAAACAGCGAAAGTGCTGTTACTTCCCCTCTCCTGCATATTCCTGCTCCAATTCGGGACAAAAACGATCAGCGCTGCTACTCAGAGGTATCGCTGGCTGCGATGGATCCACCTGGTCTTGATTTCTCTTTGGATGTTGGCGCTTATTGCAACACATTCCCTGTCTATGGCCAGCACCGACTGGCTGCTGGCCGCCGAGGTTCTGGCCCGCTACTTCCTCTACCTGCCGAGCGCGGTGTTGGCGGGCTTGGCTATTTTCTTCCACTGTCGTGTCCTCTGGGAAATGAAGCTGCGCCACATTGCCAGGGATTGCCTCGGGGCGGCGGTGGCCTTGGGGCTCAAAGCGATCCTCGCTGGCCTGGTTGTCTCCCCCGCCCCCTACTTTCCAGCCTCCTTTTTGAATGAAAGTTCCTTCCTGGCCGTGGTGGGCGTGCCGGTTCAGGTCTTCCGGACGATAACGGCCTTGGCTATCGCCTACTTCGTCGTCCGTGTCCTGGAAGTCTTCGACATCGAGCGGGCCCGGCAGCTCGAGGTAGCGACCCGGCAACGTTTTCAAGCGCAGCAGGAAGCTCTGGAAGCCCAGCGCCAGGCGCGCGAAGAGATAGAGCGGTGGAGCAAACGGTTGGAAGGTGTGGTCAGTGCGATTGCCGTTGCCATCAGCCAACCCCTTGAGGTGAAAGAGATGTTGGACATTGCCCTCCGCAAGGCGATGGAGTTGACAGGGCTCGAGGTGGGTGTGGTATTTCTTGTAGACGACCAAACAAAAGAGCTAGCGCTTGTCACGCACCACGGGGTGTCTCAGAGGATCACCCAGGATATAGCGAGGATGAAGTTTAGCGAAGGACTAGCAGGACAGGCGGCCAACTCGGGGGAGCCTATCGTCGTCGAGAACCTCTCCGAGGATCCCAGGCTGATCAGTATGGCGGCCAAGGAGGAGGGGTTTCGGTTTAGCGCTAGCGTGCCGCTGAAGTCCAGGGGCAGGCTACTAGGGATCATGAGCGTGGCTAGCAAAGGCCGCCGCCCGTTCAGTCCCCAAGAAGTGACCATACTCACCGCTATCGGCCAGCAGATTGGTGTGGCTATTGAGAATGCCAGGCTATATGAGCAGGTGCAAAGTATCGCTGCCCTGGAGGAGCGGGGCCGGCTAGGCCGGGAGCTGCACGATGGACTGGCCCAGGTGCTGGGCTACCTGCACCTGCAAAGCAAGGCAGCGGAGGGGTTGCTCTCTTCAGGCCAGATAGCTCAGGCTCAGGCTGAGCTACAGGGGATGCAAGAGGTGGCCCAAGAAGCCTATGGTGACATGCGAGAATCCATCCTCGGCCTCCGAACCACCATAACGCCGGGCGCGGGCTTCATCCCTGCTCTAACCGAATACCTTCATAAGTTCAGTCAACAAAGCGGGATCAGCATGAGGCTGGTGATGGGCGATGACGCCGAGATGAAATTCACGCCTGTAGTGGAGATCCAGCTCCTGCGTATTATTCAAGAGGCATTGGCCAACATCAGGAAGCACTCTGGGGCAAGCAGGGCCTGGGTCAGGTTCGAGGCCGACGAGGCGGGGGCTGTGATCACCATCGAAGACGATGGCCGGGGGTTCGATCCATCGCGCATCTGGCAAGACCGCCAGGAGCACTTCGGCCTGCAGACGATGAGGGAAAGGGTGGAGAGCGTGGGGGGTGTTCTTCAGGTTTCGACGCAGCATGGGCAGGGGACGAGGTTGACCGTTCAACTCCCCCTCAGCCGCCAAGGAGGGAAATAAAGGTGGAACCGATCCGAGTGCTTTTGGTAGACGACCACGTCTTATTTCGGAAGGGGTTGGCCAGCCTGATAGACCCTTTGGAGGACATGGAGGTAGTGGGGGAAGCGGGTGATGGGCGAGAGGCGCTGGAGAGGGCCAGAGAACTGATGCCAGACCTGATCCTCATGGACATCCACATGCCGGGCTGGGATGGATTGAAGGCGACGCAGTTGATCAAAGAGGAGATGCCCTACGTCAAGATCGTCATGCTCACCATCTCCGATGACGATGAAGACATCTTCGAGGCCATCAAAAGTGGAGCTCAGGGGTATCTCTTGAAGAACCTCGAGCCCGAGGACCTGTTCGAGATGCTCAGGGGTGTCTATAGAGGGGAAGCGTCCATCTCGGGCCTGACAGCCGCCAGGATCCTCGACGAGTTCGCCCGCCTGGCTCAGAGAAAGAGATCGGTTTCCAGCTCTGGAGAGAGCCTTACCCCGAGGGAAAGGGAGGTACTGCAGCTTGTGGCCCAGGGTGCCACGAACAAGGAGATTGCCTCTCAGTTGTTCATCGCCGAGAACACAGTGAAGAACCATCTGCGCAACATCCTGGCCAAGCTGCATCTGGGTAACCGCGTTCAGGCGGCTGCCTATGCTCTGCGCGAAGGGCTGATTGACGACCTCTCTTCGGAGGGCTAGTCCTTTCGAACTATAGACACAGCCCTATTCCTAGTACATTAGAGCTATCTTGAGATAGCTCTTTTTTAGTCTCAAAATAGCTCTATTGAGGGATATACGAGGGGGAAGAAGTGTGTTACAATAGTGGTGTGGAGATGGCCTGCGGCCCAAAATCGCCCAGGCGTATGATTGTTATTTATGTGGAAGGGTGGAATCATCCAGAAAGAAGCGAGGGCTATGAAACGTATCTTCATGTTTTCCACTCATCCACTGTTTGGCCGGGGCGTCGAAAGCCTGCTCTGTCAGGAAACGGGGCTGGAGATCGTGGGCTGGGAGACGGAGGTAGACAAGGCTGTCGAGCGCATCAGGGAGCTTCAGCCTGATGTAGTCATTCTGGACAGTGGTGATCCGGCGCCGGAAGTGGTGGGCATTCTGAGGGAAGGATTGGGAACCAAGGTCATCGGATTGAATCTTCAGGACAACACCATGTGTATCTATCGGGGTGAGCAGAGGGTGGTCAAGCGTATCGAGGACCTGGTGGAAGCCATGTTCTGCTGAGAAGTCCTTATTGACGGAAAGGAGGTGATGCGAGGAAGACCAGGCAGTTGTAGACGCAAATAAGTTGAGAGGAAAGAAAAGGAGGAAGCCATGAAAGAGCGAACGAGATGGCTGCTCGAAAGTAAACTAACCAACAAAAGAAGGAGGATAAACATGAAAAGGCCAATGAATTGGTTGCTGGTAGGGGTGCTCCTGGCGAGTTTCCTGGCCGGGTGCGCCACGCCCACCCCTCAGGTAATCGAGAAGGAGGTAGTGGTCGAGAAAGAGGTTCCGGTCACTGTCGTCGTCGAGAAGGAGGTGGCTGTCGAGAAGGAGGTCGTCAAGGAGGTGCCGGTCGAGGTCACCAGGGTGGTCGAGAAGGAAGTGACAGCACCTGTCTCCGAGGTCCGGGAGTGGAAGCTGGTGAACCCCGAGGGCGTGGTTGTGGTCGAGCCAATCGAGATCGCGCCGCGCCTCGCCAGCCTGGAAGGCAAGACGGTTCTGCTCCGATGGAATGGGAAGCACAACGGGAACAACTTCCTTGACAGGATCGCAGAGCTGCTGGCTGAGCAAGTGCCCACCGCAAAGATCATTAAGATGTGGGAAGCGATCCCCGGCAGCAACGGTTATCCCATGAAGGATGCGGACTTTCAAGCTGCCCTCGAGCTCAAACCGGACATTCTCATCGCCTCGCAGGCCGACTGAGGATCCTGCACCTCGTGGATTGTCCACGATTCAATTGAGTTCGAGAAGCAGGGTATTCCCTCGGTCACGTTTGCGACCAGCGAGTTCTGGACTCTCGCAAAGAACTCGGGACAGAGCTTTGGCGCGGCAGAACAGGCTTGGGTGGTGGTCCCTCACCCCATGGGTATGCTCAAGCTCGAGGAAATCCGCGCCAAGGCAGATGCTGCCTTCCCGGATATGCTCAAGGCGGCGACAGAGTGGAAGCCCACCGGTGCAAAGCTGGCGGCGGGCAAGCCAACATACCCCGCTGAGGTCATCGATTTCGAAGGGACCGAAGCAGATGTAAACGATCTGTTCTTCAAGAACGGATGGTCGCTCGGTGTCCCGATCATTCCCCCAACTCCCGAACGGGTACAAAAGATGCTCACCGGCACCAGCCACAAGCCAGACGAGGTGATCGGTCTCATCCCGCCCAGGGTGGCAGCCGTTACTGTCGAGTTGGTAGCTGTCCATGCGGTGATGGCCGGCTGCGACAAGCCGGAGGTCATGCCCGTGCTCCTTGCTGTTGCCTCAACCCTGGCGAATGAAAATTACCGTAGTGGGACGACGACCACACACCCGACCGCGCCTTTCGTCATCGTGAATGGCCCGATCAGAGACAAAGCGGGCATTGCGTACGGAATTGGCGCAGCAGGGCCTGAATATCGGACCAACATATGCCTCGGCTTGGCGATCAACTCGATCGGCGATATCATCGGTGGGTCCAAGCCGCCTGACGGAGACAAGACGACACTGGGGTGGTCCGGGAACATTATCGCTACCGTCATCGGTGAGAACGAGGAAAACAATCCTTGGGGCCCACTGTCCGTGGAAAAGGGCTTCAAGAAGGACGAGAGCGTCGTTACGGTGCAACTAGGAGCAGACATCCCGGGGAACATCAATGACCACAATAGCGTCACAGGCGAGGATCTTCTCACGGTGATTGCGAGCGAAATGAAACGCGGCGGACAGAACAGCCGCTACATGACCAGCTCGGACCTGCTAGTCCTCCTATCCTACGAGCACGCTACCACCCTCTACGAGGATGGATGGACGAACAAGGATGACATCAGAAAGCGGTTGTGGGAGCTCGCTCGGAACCCGCTCAGTTGGCAGCCTGGTGGCGGCGTGAGTCGGGTTGGCAGTGACGTACTCGGAGAACCCGCAACGCCGGACACGCTAGTGCCTATCGCAAAAGGGCCGGAGAATATCCAGCTTATCGTCGCCGGCGGCCCCGGCAAGCACTCGCAGTACATCGGCACAGGACCCTCTGGCGGAAAACTGATCCACATTCCGCTCAGCGAATGGGAATAGACTCTAGTACAACTTAATCGGCAAGCAAGACTCCCGGGGGCGGCTGGCTCTATGCCCGCCCCCGGGACTATGTACTGAAAATGAGCCACACAGCCACACCGAAGAACAGTGACTTGTGCTTCTTTTGTGTGATTCTGTGGCAAATCAGATAGCATGACAGCGTCAGACGCGCGACAAGGAGATCAACCATGCCACCGGATAGTCACGACAGACGCTTGAGCCGAAGGGATCTTTTAAAGGGCGCGGCAGCAGGATTCGCGGCGGGCTCCCTCGCTGGGGTGCCTTGGGCAACGTCAGCCGCGAGCGGAAACTCAGTATGGGTCTATAATCCTGCGGGTGTCCGGCTGGATGGGGCGTTCGTGGATGAACTCCTCCGAGGGACCATGGATGAGCAAAAGATCACCAAGCCCCCACTAGCCGCCCGGTTTCCTCACCTCAAGGTGGAAAGGATGATCGTCGCCGAAGATCCTTTCACTACGATCAATGAGCTGTTCTATAGGCGAGGCTGGACGGATGGCCTGCCCATCGTCCCTCCTACCGAGGAGCGGGTCCATGCGATGCTTCGGGGAACGGACCTGGGTCCAGAGAATGTCGTTGGGATAATCGATCCTATGAAAGGCCAGGCTACCGTGGTCAAGATCGCGACCAATGCGGTGATGGCCGGCTGCCGCCCAGAGTACATGCCGGTACTCATTGCAGCCGTACAGATCATCGCCGATTCGGCGTTTGAACTTCTGGGTGTCGCCACAACAACGAGCCCGGACACTCCGATGATCATCGTGAATGGACCGATCGCCAAGCAGTTGGATATCAACTCGGGGACGAATGCCCTTGGAAGAGGTTGGCAGGCCAATGCCACCATTGGCCGCGCTTTACATTTAATCATCAACAACATCGGAGGGAGTTGGCCCGGACTCACGGATATGTCCTGCCTTGGGCAGCCTGGCGAATTCGCCATGTGTCTTGCGGAGAACGAGGAGAAAAATCCGTGGGGTCCGTTGCACGTTGAGCTGGGATATCCCAAAGAGGCAAACGTCGTGACGGTTGTTCCGGCAGAGGGGATGCAGAATATCGTCGGCATCGGCTGGAACTCGGAAGGCTTCCTGGGTCTCATCTCCGATTATCTGGCTGGACTCGAACGGACCAAGCGAGCAGTAATGCTGCTGTTCATCGCTCAGGATACCGCTTGGATGCTGGCAAAAGAGGGCTGGACCAAGGAAAAGATCAGGCAGTTCATCTACGAAAACGCGCGCCTTCCATTTTCCAAATACAAAAAGAAATTCATTGATAATAAGAAAGCTGGGGGAGTCCCGGAATGGGTCCTCAACACTACGGATCCGAATGCCATGATCCCTACGCCCTTTATAGATCATTTGACGATCATCGTCTCCGGCGGACCGGGTGAGAAGACGATGTTGATTCCAGTGTGGGGCTCGTACAAGAAACTGCTGAGCAAAGAAGTCAAACTGCCGGCGAATTGGGACAAACTGCTGCAAGAGGCAAAAGCATGAAGCGATGGATTGCGCCTGCGCTGCTGATCTTGACTTTGTTCGCTGTCACGGCTTGCGCGGCATCTCCAGACACCATCGAGGTCTATAACCCGGCGGGTATCCGGGAAGACGACGTCTATGTGGACAAGTTGATTATGAAGACCATGGGGGACGTCAAACGCTACAAGCCGCCGCTTGCCGGGCAATTCCCTGAAGTCAGGATAGAGAAGATTCCGGTCAGCCGGGACGCCTACGACGAAGTCAACGAGTTGTTCTACAAGCGGGGTTGGACGGATGGCTTGCCGATTGTGCCGCCAACCAGAGAGCGCGTCAAAGAGATGTTGAAAGGCACCGACCTCCCTCCCGATCAGGTGATCGGTATCGTGGAGACCTTGCGAGGGCAAGCCACGGTGGAAAAGATCGCCGTGAATGCAGTGATGGCAGGATGTCGCCCTGAATATCTCCCGATCATTCTCACCGTGGTCGAGGCGATCACCGATCCCGCATTCGACATGATTGGAGTTCAAACAACGGATGAGAGCGTCGCTCCTCTCGTCATCATTAACGGTCCAATTGCCAAGCAACTGAGTATCAACTCCAGTTTTGGGCTCCTGGGCCCAGGGCGGCAAGCCAATGCCAGCATTGGACGCGCCATCCGGCTCATCATGAACAATATCGGAGGTGGATGGCCGGGTCTCATTTCCCAGGCCGCGACGGGGCATCCAGGGAGGTATACGCTGTGCTTTGCCGAGAACGAGGACGAGAACCCCTGGGAGCCGCTGCACGTCGAGCTTGGTTATCGTAAGGACACCAATACCGTCACCGTGATGCGCGCCGAAAGTATTGTCAACGTCACGGGGGGATTGGAGGAATTGGCGAGTGTGATGGGTTCTTTGAGTTCCGCCTTTAGCGTCAGGCGCGGCGGCAAGGTCGCTGTGATCGTGGCGCCCTATGTGGCTCAAGACCTAGCCGCAAAGGGTTGGACCAAAGAAGACGTCAAGCGCTATCTCTACGAAAACGGACGCATCCCCATCAGTCAGCTTGAGAAATCGTGGGGGTTCGCAAAATCAGGCGCGCCGGAATGGGTGGGAGAATTCGAAAAAGAGGGAGCGATTCCTGCCGTCCGATCCCCGGAGGATATCACTGTCCTTGTCGCTGGCGGCGACCTCTCTATTCCCCAGCACGTTTACTTTCCTACCTGGGGCAGTCCTTTGCGGATAACCAAGGAGATCAAACTGCCGGCACGGTGGCAAGAACTGGTGTCCAAGACCACAGGAGAATCAAGCAAATGACCAAGAAGTTGCTGTTCACAGTTGTGGTCGTCTCATTAGCTACAGTGATTCTCTCTGCCTGCACTGGTTCCTCTCAAACGATCGAGGTATACAACCCGGCAGGTATCCGACAAGATGGGGTCTATGTGGACGAACTGCTCAAAAAGACAATGACCGAGACCCAAAAGACGAGGCCTCCGTTAGCCGCGCAGTTTCCCAAGGTCAAGATAGAAAAGGTCTCGATCACGCGGGAGGCCTTTTCCGAGATCAACGACTTGTTCTACAAACGAGGCTGGACGGACGGTTTGCCGATCGTGCCGCCGACCAAGGAGCGCGTCCAGGAGATGCTGAAGGGGACGGATCTCCCGCCGGATCAGGTGGTCGGCACCATCGAACTGATGAAGGGACAGGCGACCGTGGAAAAGATCGCCGTCAACGCGGTCATGGCGGGCTGCCGCCCCGAGTATATGCCGGTCCTGATCGCGGCTGTACAGGCCATTGCGGAGCCTGATTTTGGCCTCTACGGGCTTTCCGCGACCACGAATCCAGACACCCCGATGCTCATCATCAATGGACCCATCGCCAAGCAGTTGGACATCAATTCTGGGACCAACGCGCTTGGTCGCGGCTGGACAGCCAATGCCACGATTGGCAGGGCTCTTCACCTGATCGTCAACAATATCGGAGGAAGCTGGCCGGGATTGAGCGATATGTCTTGTCTCGGAACACCGGGAGATTTCACCATGATGCTGGCCGAAAACGAGGACAAGAATCCTTGGCAGCCTCTGCATGTCGAGCGGGGATATGCTAAAGAAGCCAATGTCGTCACCGTAGTGGGCGCAGAGGGTACCCGGAATCTCGTGGGGAGTGGCTTGAACTCGGAGCAGTATCTAAAGTTCGTGGCTGACTATCTGGTCGGATCAGACCGGACCCACAGATCCGTGATGGTATTGATCATCGCTCAGGACACAGCGGCTATGCTAGCGCGGGACGGCTGGACGAAGGCAAGAATGCGGGAATTCATCTACGAAAACGCTTGCGTTCCCTTCTCCAGGTACAAGGAACGATTCATAGACACGAATAAAGCCGGAGGAGCACCCGCTTGGATTCTTCAAACTACAGATCCGAACGCAATGATCCCCGTACCTTCTATTGATGACTTCATCATCCTTGTCTCGGGCGGACCTGGGGAGAAGAGCATGCTCATTCCTGGGTGGGGCGGCTCCAAAGCTATCAGCAAAGAGATCAAACTCCCGCCCAACTGGGAGCAACTCATCGCCGCGTCCAAGAAATAGCAGCCAATGTCCAAGGAGGATCGCGTCCCAATGAACCTGAGAACATCACTGCAACTCTCACCAGGAGCATGGGGAAGATGAGGGAGATTGCCAAGGGCTTTGACGAATATCGAGAAAAGATCGAACAGCAGAAGCAAGAGATTCGAAAGCGGATTATCGGACTGGATGATTTTATTGAATCTCTCTTCATTTGCTTCTACTCGCACAGCGAAAGAAAATTAGGTCCCCATTTGCTGGTCGAGGGGAAAGTCGGCAAAGGAAAGACGGCCACTTTAGAGACCTTCACTCGGACCATCTCCGGGGCAAAGTTCAACCGGATTCAATTCACCCCTGATTTAAGGCCGTTGGATTTGACGAGGATTGTCGAACAGCGCGAAGATAGGAGTCTAGAGTTCCATCCCGGTCCCCTTTTCGCTAATCTTGTCCTCGCCGATGAGATCAACCGGGCGCATGAAAAGACCCGCGCGGCTCTCCTTGAGGCCATGGGAGAAAAGCAGATTACCATAGGCGAAACGACCTACCCCCTCGAAGAGCCGTTTTTTGTCATGGCGACTGAGAACCCTATTGATATTGAAGGGACTTTTATGCTGGGGGCTGCCCAACTCGATCGCTTTATGATGAAGATTTATACGGAATTCCTTTCTGAAGAAGAAGAACTCTTGATCGCTGAGACCCACCAAGAAAAGGATCCAGAGATTAAACAGGTCATAACCAAGACTGAAGTTCTGGAGATTCGAGAATTCATTCGAAAAAACATCCGAGTGGATCCAGAGATAAGAAGGGATATTATTCGGATTGTCCGGGCTCTAAGACCAGAGGGAGGGATCGTTGCCCCGGAGGACTTTTATCTTCTGCCAGAGGGGGAACGCGGGCACCTCTTCCTGGAGAGAGGAGCCAAAACCAGGGCCTTTCTCAAGGGAAGAGCCCACGTTACGTTCTCCGACGTCGCCGTCCTCGCTTTCCATATCCTGAACCACAGAATCGGATTCCAATACGCCCACAGGAACTCGGGGAGGGTGGAAAAGACCAAGGAGCTTATTTCCAAGGCAATTGAAAAGGTGGTAGAGGATGGGGCGAGGGGGCTCTGAGCCATTTAGAAGAAGCAGGATCCAACTCTACTCTCGCTTGAAACTGAAAAACATCTTCCCCGGGGAATGGGAAAGCATCTACACGGGAGATGGAATTGAGTTCGCGGCGATCAAGCCGTTCGAGCCAGGAGATGACCTGCGAGACCTGGACCTGCACACCTTAGCCCAGTCTGGCGAGGAAGAGGTCATCCAGCGGGTTGTCGGACGGCAGATGCAAGTGTTCGTCTGGGCGGACCTTTCTGGTTCGATGCAGAATTCAGAGGAGGCATTCTTCCCTGCCAAGCGGGAGATCAGAGACAATGCCATCGGCTTGCTCGTCTTTTCCGCGTGGAGTGCCTACAGCCCGGTTGGACTGTGCGCGTTTGATAAGGAGATTAAGAAATTCTTTCCGGCGAGACCGGGAGACAGTTACTGCGCGGAGATTGTGGACTGGGTCCTGGATCAGGAATACGTGAACCCCGCGCCGGCAGACATTCCGAATGCGCTGGCGTTCTTGATGGAGAGAGCATTTCTGCAGAGTCTCGTATTCTTCATTTCCGATTTCCAAGATGCTGCCTTTGAAGACGACTTTTCCGATCTGATCAAGCCCGCGGCGAAGAAATTCGATTTCGTGCCAGTGGTTATCCGAGATCCTTTGGAAACATGCGCCGCGTTAGCCCGGTCGGCGATCATCACCGTTGGTGACGACGAAGGAGGCGGGAACGCGGACATCTACTTGACTCCTCGGAAGTTGCAGGAGATTCGGCAGATCTCTGCCAGACACCTGGCGCATCTCGAGCGCAATTTCCGTCGGGTGGGAGTTGACCATGTGGTCTTGGAATCGCCGGCAATAGAGCATTGCTACGAAGCACTGTCAAGTTTCTTCGAGGCCAGGCGAAGGATTCAGAGATAGATAAAGCAAGAAGGGAGACTTCATAACATGAAAACAAGACTCGTCTTGATCCTTGTCGCTTTGGCTGCCATCGTCGTGGCTGGCGTCTTAGTGATTCCCTCTTTTCTCTCTCTGCACCAAGTGACCTTCGAAAAAGACAAGGGCATTGCTGAGGGCAAAGCCATCGTAGTGCAAACCAAAGTCGATGGTTTTGGCGTCCGCAAAGGGGATGCCTTTCCCTATTCGGTGGAGGTACAGTACAACCTCGAACTCGTTTCCGAAATTGACAAAACCAGTCTCGACAAGAGCGTGAATTTCAAGCCCTTTGAGATCAGAAGTACAACCGAACGAGAGTTCGATCTCAATTCGAGAACGCGGGTATACGCAAAGGATTATCAGATCCAGCTCATTGACGGCAAGGTCAACAATCTCTACCAGTTCCCTACAATCCTAGTCCGGTACAAGTCGAAAGAGTCAGGCGCGTATGAAGAGAAAGCAATAACCCCCGATCCGGTCTTTGTCGCTTCGAGGTTACCCTCTGACGCCAGCGGTCTCGATCTCAAGCCAATCCAAGCCAGTATTGAAGATGCGAGCCGGGATAACCTCCCCTGGGTACTGGCCGCGCTGGGTGGCTTCCTGGCTATCCTGGCGTTGGTGGACTTGGCATGGAGAACAATTCCGCAATGGAGGGAGGCAACCAGGCAAAGGAGAAAAGCGGAAGGCGTGGATGTCCTTTCCGAAGCCTATCGCTCTCTGAATGCAAGTGTTGCTCAAGGCGCTGAACCCAAGCGCTTACTCCACCAGATGGAACACATCCTCCGGGTAATCCTGGTTCGAAAGGAAAACGTTGGCTGGCTAGATGAGCCGAATCTGGATCGAGTTGCTCCCGGCATCAAGGCAGAAGTAATCTCGCTTTTTGACAAATGTCAAAGCGCTGATGGGAATCCAACCATCGAGCAGAAACAAGCCCAAGAAACTCTAGTGCAGCTTGAGAAAATCCTCCGCTTCTACTGCGGAGAGGGAGAAGTACAAGCATGGAGGCGCTAGGCAAGTACTGGGCCGGGTGGGAATTTGCCTCCCCTCTCTCGTTTTGGATAGCCAGCGCGCTGGCATTACTGTTCGTCTTTTTCCCGCCTCTTTGGAAGAGAAGAGGACTGACGCTTAATCTGACTTTTTGGAAGAAAAAGGTCGAGTTCAAGAGCAAGGTCGTCTGGATATTGCCGGTTCTGATCGCCGTGACCACAGTTCTCATTGCTGCCACGCTAGCCGATCCGCAGGTTCTCACCAAACGGACCGTTCCCATCTACGGCAAGCCGGCGCTGGCAGTCGTTGATATTTCCGGCAGCATGTGGTACGTCGGTAGAGGAGGAGAGGCCCTGGCTGGTTTTGAAAAAGCGCGTGAAGTCCTTAATGAAGTGCTTGACGGGGACCTGGAAGCGGATTTTGGTCTCTTGCTTTTCTCGAGCGAGAACTATATCGCACGGTACTTTGCGCCGAAAAAAGAACTCTTGAAAGACACCCTGGAGGTTACGGAAGAGATACAAGAGATCTCCTATGGAACCAGGGCGGCAGCGGCACTGGCACTCGCGCGCCGATTCCTTTCCGATAAAATTAAAGCGAAGGACAAAGCCCTCATCCTCATTTCCGACCTGCAGGAAAGTCCCTCCGCAACTACCGAGACTACCCAGGAACTGGAAAAGATTTTGAAAGCCGGCATCAAGGTTTACGTCATCTTCATGTCTCAAGAGAGATTGGCAAACATTGGTGAAGAACCGCGGCCTATCCCGATTCAGTTGCAAGGTCTTGACATCGTCGAGATGGACGATAGGTATGGCATTTCTCGGATACGCCGTGAGATTGCCTCTATGGCAAGTTCTCCAATAAAAGAGGAAGCGGTCTTGTCGAGAACCAGTCTGATTTCCTACCTGGTCCCACCCATTTTGGGGCTGGTGACTCTGTGTCTGGTTCTCTCCGAAACGTGTTTCAGGAGAATACCCTAGCGAGGTGGACAGCAATGGACAATGAGAAAAAAGGAGCCAAGAAGATTCCACCGAGGCAAGCACCCTTCATCAAAAGGGCGTGGTTGAACATTGTCTTGCTCATTCTGGCTGCAGTGAGTATCGGCTCAGGAATATATCTAGGCGCTCGGCCGGATTGGGCGAAGAGGGCTGACATTGACGAGTACAACCTTGGAGTCTCCACCTACAACGAATTTCCAACACTCCGGGGAGTCAATACAACTGAAAAAGCAGTGGCCCATTTCGAGAAAGCACTTGTACAAACCAACGAGGAAAAGGTCAAGGCATTGGCACTATATAACATGGGGACGATTACCGGCAAGCTCGCTTTTGATGACATCCGACGCATCCGAGAGGTGTATGCAGTCCAAGGAGCCAAGGGCGTCGAGAGCGACGAGAATCTACTCGTTGCTCAACAGGAGCTCAAGAAAGCAATCCAGAAACTGGCAGAAGCAGTCCGGATCGATCCGACCCTCGAAGATGCCAAATTCAATTTAGAACTCCTCGAAACAGAGCAGGGTGAAGGAGTGCTCCTCGGACCAAAATACTCTCCGGGGGAAGTCGACAAGGGATACTAGGTATGAACTTTGAGAGTCCTGATGTCCTCTGGCTGATTCCAGTTTCCGCGCTGTTCCTTCTCGGATTGGGCGTCTGGGGATGGAGGGCGAAAAAGGACATTGCCCAACTGTTCCGGGCAGACCTTGGCCGTCTGAAAGAGAGACAGGTCGAAAAGCACGTTGCCACCGGTATCCTGATCGCATTGCTCGCCGGCGCACTCGCCTCTCCCAAACTCCCCTTTTCTATCGTTCCAGTTCCGGGCAAGAGCGGTGAGATCGCCTTACTCGTAGATGTCAGTGCAAGCATGGCTGCGCGAAAGGACCTTAATTCTCCAAACAGCTTGGAGAGAGTTAAGCCCCTTCTCGACGGGATCGTTAACCACATGCAAGAACTCGGTGGTGTTAGAATCGCCCTCTATGGTTTCACGAATATGGCGAGGTCTCACGTGCCCTTTGTCGGCAAGGAGGATTATCCGTATCTCAGGGCGAGCATTGACAAGGTTTTGGACATCAATTCCACTCCCGGTTCCGGATCCGGCTTTGGGCGACCTATTGTGGATGTGGCGGCCAAGTTCTCCAAAGATGAAAAGGTCAAATTGATTGTGCTTTTCAGCGACGGCGAAGCTTTCGTCGGCGTGTCCCGGGGGATGCAGGGCACCGAGAGGAGTCTCATCGAGCAAGGAATCACCGAAGCAAACCTGGAAGGCATCAAGGTAATCACCGTTGGAGTTGGAGAGCCGGAAGGAGCGAAGATTCCCATCTTCAATTCAGAAGGAGCTTTTTCCGGCGAGTATGCCAGACTGCACGATGCTGACCTGAGTTTCTATTTGAAAGAAGAAGGCTTGAGAGAAATCGCCGCTCGGACCGGCGGCAGATACTTTGGCGAAAATGACCAACGGGGATTGATTCAGTTCATTGAGGAGAATCTCGATTCGGCGCCTGTCCAAGAGACTGCTGGACAAACCACCGAGTATCGGTCAATTGCCAATTGGCTTGTCCTGGCCTGTTTGCCCATCTGGGCGATTATCGCGCGGCGGTTTTTGCGGGGATAAGCGCCACCTGCTTGTTAGACTGAGCAGAAACTCAGCGATTGCTCACACACCACTTTGCCCGAGGGGGGGCAAATCCCTTGCAGAGTTAGCAGGTTGGAGCAGCGGGTGGTCAAGCGTATCGAGGGCCTGGTGGGAGCCATGTTCTGCTGAGAAGTCCCTTTAACGGGAAGGGGGTGATGGGAAAGGCAAAGTGATTGCAGAGGCGAGCAAAAGTGGAGATCAATAACAGACTAATTAAGGAGGAGGAAGCCGTGAAAGAGCGAATCAGAAAGTTATTCGCGGGTAAACCAGCAAAAATCCAAAG
>CAYNWI010000020.1:0-15264 GCA_964400825.1 uncultured Anaerolineae bacterium
ATTCGTAGATTCGTGGCTACGAGTTTATGAAGAGGGAGATGCAATTGGCCGATCTGATAGAAGAAATAATAGCCCATGCGCGCCGAGAAGACAGGGTTTACCTGCTGGAGCACGAGTGCAAAGCTATTCTGAAACACATCGGCGTGCCTACGACGAGTTGTCTGGTCGCTAAATCCGAGGAGGAAGCGGTCAGCATGAGCGAGGCGATGGGGTACCCGGTGGCCTTGAAAATCCTGTCGCCGGAGGTAATCCACAAATCGGACGCTGGCGGGGTGAAGCTCAACTTGGGCAGGGGGGAGGTGAGGGCGGCCTACAACGAGCTCGTCGCCACATTCAAAGATCGCCACGTCGTCGGCGTGAGCGTGCAGGAGATGGCGAAGCCGGGGCGGGAGGTGATCGTCGGCGCGACTCAGGACGCCACTTTCGGTCCCGTTTTGATGTTCGGGCTGGGCGGCGTGTTCGTGGAGGCGCTGAAGGACGTCTCCTTCCGGGTCATCCCTGTGACCGAGCACGACGCCCAGGAGATGATGGAGGAGATCAAGGGCTACCAGCTTCTCCTGGGCCACCGGGGGCAATCGGCCAACGTTGCCAGCCTGAGGGACATCCTGCTGAAGATCTCCGACCTGGTGACGGCCTACCCGGCCATCAAGGAGGTGGACCTGAACCCCGTCTTCGCCTACCCTGAGGGGAGCCTGGTGGTTGACGCCAGGATGATCCTGGCCCCCCCTCAGTCCCCCCCAACTCTGGGGGGGAGGTTCGATGCCGTGCCTCAAACGGACCTCACCGCAGTGTTCGAGCCACGAAGCGTGGCCGTGATCGGAGCTAGTGCCACGCCAGGGAAGGCGGGCTTTAACATTCTCGATAACCTGCTGAGGTTGGGGTACGAGGGCGAGGTCTACCCCGTCAACCCGAAGGCGGGGGAGATTCTGGGCCTCAAGGCCTATCCCGCCGTTGACCAGATTCCCCATCCAGTTGACACGGCCATCATCGCCACGCCCGCCAGGGTCGTAGTGGAGGTGATGAAGGGCTGTGCCAGGAAGGGGGTCGAGGCGGTCATCATTATCAGCTCCGGCTTCTCGGAGGAGAGCGAGGAGGGAAGGCGGCTGGAGGAGGAAGTGGTGGCCATCGCCCGTGAGGCCGGTATCCGAGTGGTGGGACCGAACACCACCGGCGTTTTCAACGCTGAGAACAATTTCACCTCCTCCTTCGTCCCTGTGGACGAGGTGACTTCGGGGAACGTGGCCTTCGTCGCCCAGACCGGCCTCTTCCTGGGGGTGTTGTTCGAGCACATCCTCTCCTCTCAGCACTTCGGCGTCAGCAAGGTGGCTGGCCTGGGCAACAAGGCCGACGTGGACGACGCCGACATCCTGGAGTATCTGGCGGGGGATGCTCAAACCAAAGTCATCGCCGTGTACATCGAGGGCCTGGGCGACGGCCGCCGGTTCCTGAAGGTGGCGAGGGAAATCGCCAGGGAGAAACCCCTCATCGTCTTCAAAGCGGGAATCACCGAGGCTGGCGCCGAGGCGGCGCTGTCGCACACCGCGTCCCTGGCCGGGAGGGCCGAGGTTTTCGAGGCGGCCTGCAAGCAGGCGGGCATATCGAGGGTGCACAGCTTCGAGGAGATGCTCGACGTGGTCAAAGCTTTCGCCTTCCTCCCCCCTAGCCCCCCAACTTTGGGGGGAACGGGGGGCGGGAACAGGGTGGCCGTCATTCACTACACCGGGGCGGGGTGCGTCATCGCTGCCGACGCCTGCCAGAAGGAAGGGCTGGAGCTGGCCGAGTTTTCGCCCGCGACGGTGGAAGCCCTCAGGGAGATAACGCCCGCCTGGCACAGGATAAGGAATCCCGTAGACCTCTGGGCGGCCATAGAGAGAGTTTGGGTGGAGAAGACTTATGGGGTTGCCATCGAGGCGGCCCTGCGCGACGAGGCGGTAGACGCACTGGTGGTCAGCTTCTTCGCCATGCCCGGCTGGGAGACTTATACCCCCGACTTCGATTTGCTCCGGGCCGCTGGCAAGCCGGTGCTCTTCTGCGTCGAGGGTAACGAGGTGCTCGTGGGTGAGGCGGTGGCGAGGATCGAGGGGCAGGGCTTCCCCGTCTATTCTCAGGTGAACCGGGCTATCTTCGCCCTCTCTAACCTGAGCAAATACGCTCTCCTGCCACGTGTGTCACCACTGTAACTGGTATTTTCCCTGGAGGGGTAAGTTGTATTTTCTTCTTTTTCAATGAATCATCGTAGCCACGGCTTTTAGCTGCGGTTGCCGCGCTAGAAGGTCGTGGCTACAACACGTTTAAGGTAAGGAAGGGAGGACAAACGTATGGAGATCCTAGCAGAGGGTCAAGGTGAGCTCCTGGGTTGGCATGACCCAGATGAGAATCGCAAATGGGTCCTGGAGAACAAATCCAGGGAGCTCCGCGATAAGCGCATGAGCGTGAAGGAGGCGGTGGAGAAATTCGTTCACGATGGGGACTACATCGCCTGCGGTGGGTTTGGGCACGTCAGGACCCCCATGGTCCTGATCTACGAGATCGTCCGCCAGGGGAAACGCGACTTGGCCATGGCGGGCAAGACGGCCGTCCACGACATTGACATCCTCATTGGCGCGGGTTGCGTGAGCAAGGTGGAGGTGGCCTATGCTTTCGGCCACGAGCTAAGGGGACTCTCGCCAGCCGGGAGGAGGGCAGTAGAGACGGGCCAGTGCAAGGTCGTGGCCGAGATCTCCAATGCCGGCTACCAGTGGCGCTTCCTGGCCGGGATGATGGGGGTGCCCTTTATACCATCCCGCAATATGCTGGGCACCGACACGCTGAAGAAGAGTGCCTGCAAGGTGGTGAAGGACCCCTGGAGCGGGAAGCCTCTCTGCCTCATCCCCGCCGCCTATCCCGACGTGGCCATGTTACATGTCCACCGCTGCGACATGTACGGCAACGCCCAGATAGACGGCATCCTGGTGGAGGATTTCGAGCTGGCCAGAGCAGCCCGACGGCTGATAATCACCACCGAGGAGATCATTGACAACGAGGTTATCAGGAACGAGCCTCACCGCACCGACATCCCCTTCTTCGTGGTGGATGCCGTCTGCGAGGTCCCCTACGGCGCCCACCCCGCCGAGATGCCTTACTTCTACTTCTTCGACGAGGAGCACATCGCCGAGTGGCTCCATCTGTCGAAGACGCCCGAAGGCGCCAAGGAATATTTCGATAAGTACGTCTTCGGCGTGAAAGACTTCGAGGAGTACCTGGAGCTCGTCGGCGGTGTCAGGAAGCTCAACTACCTCAAGAGGGTGGAGCAATTCCGAGAGCCTATGAAGGCTCCGTGGCTGAAAACGAAGTAGTAACGAGGGAGAAGGAGTAAACCAATGGCTAATCAAACGACAAAATATAATCCCAGGGAATTGCAGGCCTGCGTGGCTTCCAAGATGCTGGAGGATAAGAAATCCGTCTTCGTGGGCACGGGCCTGCCGATGATCGCCTCCATGCTGGCCCAGAGGACCCACGCCCCCGGCCTGCTCATCGTCTTCGAGGCTGGCGGAATGGGTCCGCAGTCGCCCGTTCTGCCCATCTCCGTAGGTGATTCCCGCACTTTCTACCGGGCGGTAGACGCCTCCAGCATGCACGATTCTATGTCCGTAACCCAGGCTGGCTATCTGGACTACGGCTTCCTCGGCGCGGCCCAGATAGACGTGTATGGAAACATCAACACCACCGTCATCGGCGATTGGGAAAACCCTAAGGTGCGCTTCCCTGGAAGCGGCGGGGCCAACGACGTGGGATCCCTCTGCCACCGCACCATCATCATCATGGGCCAGGACAAGAGGCGCTTCGTGGAGCGATTAGATTTCCTCACCACGCCTGGGTATCTGGATGGGCCAGGCGCCAGGGAGAGGGCCGGACTTCCTGAGGGGAGTGGCCCCTATCGGGTAATCACCCAGTTCGGCGTCTACGGCTTCGACGAGGAGACGAAGCTGATGAAGCTCCTGGCCGTCCACCCCGGCGTCACCCTCGAGGACATCGAAGAGAGCAGCTCCTTTGAGATCATAATCCCGGCGGAAGTGGGGACCACCGAGCCGCCCACGGAGGAGGAGCTCCGTCTCCTGCGCGAGATAGACCCCACCGGTATGTCCATTGGGAAGTGAACGGCAGATAACAAGCCGGGTGAGTCTTTGGCATCTCAAGGGCGAGGCCCTCTTTTTGGGCCTCGCCCTTCTATATTCTTGGACAATGGCTTATGTACGATTTTCACGATTTTGACAAGTCTATTGTTATGAGGTATTATTGAAGCAGGAGTGGGGATGGCTTGGGCCCGTATTGACATCATAATAAGGACGAGCTCATCACCGTCATCTCCAAGTATGTGGAGATAGATCGCGAGGAGGTGGAGGTTGCCTTCTCTCAGGGTAAGAGGCGCAGTCGGTTGATAGCTGACATCCCCCTCAGCAGCGCTCGTGGCCAGAGAAAATAGACAAACTTCCAACCTCCGATTTCCAATTTGGTGACAGATGGATCGCAAGATATGGCGCAATTTTGACTTTGTGTTGCTGGCCGCCACGGTGCTCTTGATGGCCTTCGGCGTGGCCATGATTTACAGTGCCACCCCGGATACGCCGGACCTGAGAGACCTGCCTCAGCGGCAAGTCATCTGGGCTTTGGTAGGTCTGGCCTTGCTGCCATTGGTAGCCGCTATTGATTATCGCTTCCTCGAAAGTCTGCAAAAGCCTCTCTATGCCCTGACTATCGCCTCTTTACTCCTGGTGCTCTTGGTGGGGCAGGTAACCCATGGGGCACAGCGCTGGCTATCAGGCTCCTCCTTTCAGCCCTCAGAGTTGGCCAAAGTGCTGATCATCCTTACTTTGGCTCAATTCCTGGCCCACCATGAGAAGGAGATAGGGCGTTTTCGATATATCCTGATCTCCATCGTCCATGTGGCCGTGCCTATGGCTCTGATCTACCTGCAGCCGCATTTGGGAACGGTGATTGTCCTGGCGGTGGTCTGGCTGATTATGGTCTTGATGGCTGGGATGCGTCTGCTGCACCTGGGTATTTTCGTTTTCGCTGGAGTTCTGGCCACGCCGCTCATCTGGTTCTCACTCCAGGATTACATGCGGAAAAGGCTGCTTCTGTTTATCAACCCGGCCCGGGACGCAGCGGCC
Organism: uncultured Anaerolineae bacterium; assembly: GCA_964400825.1. GTDB lineage: Bacteria > Chloroflexota > Anaerolineae > VGOG01 > VGOG01 > CAYNWI01. Next base: position 5,151 of record CAYNWI010000020.1, read on the forward strand.
AGGTATAACATTGACCAGGCTCTGATCAGCATCGGCTCCGGCGGGTGGCTGGGAAAGGGCTACGCCAGCGGCAGCCAGAGCCAATTGCATTTCTTGAGAGTGCGGCACACCGATTTCATTTTCTCCGTCATCGGCGAGGAGATGGGCTTCGTGGGGGCGTTGTTCTTGTTTGTTCTCATTGGCGTTGTTCTGTGGCGGATTCTCAGAGCGGCCAGTCTGGCTCGTGATAGCTTTGGCCGCCTGATCGCCTGCGGCGTGGCCGCTTTGATCTTCTTCCAGAGTTTGGTGAACATCGGCATGAACCTGGGCCTGCTGCCGGTGATAGGCATCCCGCTGCCCTTCATCAGCGCCGGCGGCAGTTCCCTGATCACCCTCCTCATAGCCGAAGGTCTGGTGCAAAGCGTGGTGATGCGGCATAAGAAGATAGGGTTCTAAAGCATGAAAAGCCAAGTTGCCCTGGTCAAGGGAAACGACAGATATGACAACATAGCCCAGGCCTTGGCCCTCATTGAGGACGAGATAGACCTGAGCGACGAGAAGCGCGTGCTCATCAAGCCCAACTTCGTCTCCACCAGGCACCAACTGGCCGCCACCCACGTGGAGGCGGTGCGAGCGGTGCTGGACTGGCTGTGCCCGCGCTACGACGGCCCCATCACCATCGGCGAGGGGGCAGCGGTGAGCGATACCTTCGACGGCTACCGCAACTTCGGCTACCTCGATCTGGCCCAAGAGTACGACGTGCGGTTCGTAGATCTCAACCAGGACGAGTGGGTGCCCGTCCAGGTCTACGACCGCAGGTTGCACCCTATGACAGTGCGAGTGGCCGAGACCACGCTGGAGAGCGATTTTCGCATCTCCATCGGCCCACCCAAGACCCACGATGCCGTCATCGTCACCCTGTCGCTGAAAAACATGGTCGTGGGCAGCATGATCCGTGGCCGAGGAGGGGGCCTCTTCCAGAGACTCGGCCAACTCCTGCCCGACCGACTGACCAACTCAGCTTTGGCGGAAAAGGCAAAAAGCCGTCTCAGCACCATCAACCGCAACGACAAGTTCGCCCTTCACCAGGGCTACCACGGCCTCAACCTCAATCTCTACACCCTGGCCAAGGTCATCGCCCCCCATCTCTCGGTGATAGATGGCTTCGTGGGGATGGAGGGCTCCGGCCCCAGCGACGGCGACCCCGTTGATCTCCGAGTGGCCGTCGTCAGCACCGACTTCCTGGCCGCTGACACGGTGGCCACCAGGCTGATGGGCTTCGACCCCGACGAGGTTGGTTATCTCCACTACTGCAAGTTGGGCGGCCTGGGCGCGGGCGACCTGAGTGACATCGAAATCGTGGGCAATGCGACCGTCGAGGAATGTCGGCGGCACTTCAAGCCGCATCCGACCTATCGGGGGCAGTTGCAGTGGCGTCTGCCGTCAGCGGAGGAATACCTGTAAAGTTGACGCTGAACCCCAAATTGATTGGAACATGAACGCCCGCGAGAGGTTTCTAGCAACCTTACGCTTCGGGGAGCCGGATCGGGTGCCCTACTACGACCAGTGTATCCGTGAGGACACCCTCGAACGCTGGCACCGGGAGGGTCTCCCCCGCGACGTTTCTGTGAAGGAGTTCTTCGAGCTGGATCGCTGGGAGCTGTTTGGCCCGCGTGAGGACGTCTCCCTGAGCCTTTACCCGCTCCCGGAGTTCGAGGGGGAGTTGAAAACCAGGGCGGACTTCGAGCGACTGAAAAGGTGTTACGAGCCCACCCTCCCAGAGCGCTACCCCTGTGACTGGGATGATCACGTCCGCCGCTGGCGAGGCCGTGCCCATCCCCTGGGCATCACTGCCTGGCGAGGGTTCTTCCAGTCCCTGGCCGTCGGTGGCTGGCCCAGCCTGCTCAACCTCCTGTACATGATCCACGACGCCCCGGGGCTTTTGGCCGAGATGACGGAGTTCCTGGCTGACTTCACCCTGGCCCTCATCGAGAAAGCCCTGAGCGAGGTGGAATTCGACTACGCCATCTTCGATGAGCCCATCGCCAGCCACCATGCCCCAGTCATCGCGCCGACCAGCTTCCACCGCTTCGTCATTCCCGCCTACCGGCGCATCGCCAACCGCCTGCGGGCTGCCGGTATCGAGATCATCATCTTCGACACCCACGGAGCGGTAAAGCCTCTGATCCCCCTGTGCCTGGAGGCGGGAGTGAACGCCCTCTGGTGCGGAGCGGCCCAGGCTTCGGGCGTCAACTACGTGGAACTGCGGCAGGAGTTCGGTCGGGAGCTGCTCCTCATCGGCGGCCTCGACGTGCGAGTGCTGGAGCAGGACAGGCCGGCCATCGAGCAAGAGATCCTCTCCCAGGCGCCCCCTCTCCTGGAACAGGGTGGCTACGTGCCCCTGGTTGATGGACGGGTGCGCTCCTGGGTGCCCTTCGAGAATTACGTTTGCTATCGCGAATTGATCAGGAAACTCGGTACAGGATAATCGTGATGCTAACCGATGACCGGTTCCGTCACCTGTGCACCTTCGTGCGCCAATACCTGGAGGAGACAGCAGCCACGAGCGAGCAGGAATGGGCGTGTAGTTTCCCCCGTGCGGCCGAGCACTGCTGGCGACACACGCTCTACCCGCTGCATCGCAAACTCAGGGAGAAGCTGTGCCCACTTTACCGGATGTCTTAGCCAAACTCTCGTTTCTTATGACCGCGCCGGCTATCGTCGGTCTGGTCATCACCGCCAGCCTCATCGTCGTGATCAGGGATTGGCGTCTTTCGCTGGCCGCGCTGTTGGGGCAGTACGTCCTGGCGGGCTTGTTGCTGACTCGGCTCATCCACCCCCAGGTAGCCTTGACCAAGGTGCTCATCGGCGACCTGGTGTGTGTCGTCCTATACCTGACAGCTCGTCTGGCCAGCGAGGGTGAAGAGGCTGCTGAGGACAGCCCGCGCCTCCCCTCAATCAGGGGAGAGACATCGCTGCCGGATTTTGCCTTCCGCCTTTTAGCCGCCCTCTTCGTCGGGTTGGCCGCCTACAGCCTGTCAACACGCTATCCCCTGCCTGAGGTGCCGGCGGACATCGGCTTTGCCTGCTACTGGCTGGCCTCACAGGGCCTGTTGGTTTTGATGCTGGCCGACGAGCCGCTGAAGGCCGGCATGGGGCTTCTCACTCTCATCACCAGCTTCGAGCTGTTTTATTCCACGCTAGAGCGCAGCTTGAGCGTGGTCGGCTTCTTGGGGATAGCCAACTTCCTCGTCGCTCTGGCTATCGCCTACCTCACCCCTTCGACGGGGATAGACGCGAAAGGGGAGAGATGATAGCTGGCCCGCTGTTCCTGCTCGTCCTGCCTCTGACTTTGGCCCCCGTGGTTTATCTCTTGCGACGCTGGCGGCTGCCTGCCGCCTTTCTCGCTTCGGCCACGACGTTAATCATGGCCGGCCTCTGCTTGGGCCTGCCCCTCGACCGACCGGTCTCGGCGTTTGGCTGGAAGATGGCGCTGGGCGAGCCGATGATGGTGCTGGGTCGAGAGTTCGCCCTGGAACTGGCCGGCGGCCTCACCCTGGGTTTCATTTACTTGATAGCCACCGTTGCCTTCTTCTTCGCCTGGCGTGTATCCCAGGGCGGCTTGTTTCTCCCCTTGGGCTTGATCATCTTGAGCCTGCTCAGCGCGGCGGTCATGATCCGCCATTTCCTCTTCGCCGTGCTCTTCTTGTGGATAGCGAGCATCATCACCGTCTTCATCATCCAGAGCGATAGACGAGGCCCAAGGCGGGGCACTCTGCGCTACCTGGTCATGGTGAGCCTGGCTATTCCTCCTTTGCTGATAACCACCTGGCTGGTAGACCTCCAGGCCATCAACCCCGACAACCTGGCCCTCCTCCGCTACGCCACCGTCCTGCTGGCCATAGGATTCGCCATCCTCCTGGCAGTAGTGCCCTTCCACGGTTGGGTCTCGGCCGTGGCCGCAGATGCCCCTCCTGTGGTGGCTGCCTTCGTTCTCACCGCGATCAACGCCGTCGTACTTCTGCTGATGCTGAACTTCCTGCAATCGTATCCCTGGCTGTCTGAAGATCTCCAGGTCTTCGGTCTCCTGCGCCTGGGGGGGCTGTTGATGGCCGTTGTTGGTGGGCTGCTGGCTTTCGCCCAACGGGATTTCAGTCGTCTCCTGGGTTACGCGGTTCTGGGCGACATGGGGTGCACCCTGGTGGCGTTAGGTGTTGCTTCCCCCGCTGCTCTTACCGCCGCCCTGTTGCAGGTCGCGCACCGCTCCGTGGGCCTGATGCTATCGGCCATGGGGCTGGCTGTGATACGCCACCGGGCCGGCAGCGATTCCTTCGCCAACCCTTCGACGGACCTTCGACAGGGCTCAGGACAAGGCTCAGGGCGCCGCCTGGCTGGAGTGGCCAGGCGCTTGCCGATTTCAACGGCTGGCCTGGTACTGGGCGGCCTATCCCTGGCCGGGATGCCCCTCACTGCTGGCTTACCCAGCCGCTGGGCCATCTATCGCCTGTATCACAGCTCCGCACCCAGCTTGGCCCTGGCTATGCTGCTATCCGGAGCAGGCGTAGCCTTTGGCTACCTGCGCGGCCTGAGCACTCTCTTAAGCCCGCCCACTGAGCCTGGAGTGAAGCGAGAGCCCTTCATCGCCTCCCTCATCGTCCTGGGGATGATCATCCTCTGCCTGGGGCTGGGTCTCCGTCCGCAGTGGCTCCTGCTACCTGTCCAGCGGGTGGCTGAGAGTTTCGGTTTCCTGAAGTAGATTCGGCTATTTGCCATCCAGAACTTCCTGTTACCGAAGACCTGACGGTCTAGTCAGGGGACGTGGATTGCCAGCTCCTGCGCCAGACTTCTTTGACAATTTGCCTTTAGTAGGGTATACTATTGCGCGGCGGCCTCAAGGCCGCACTCTGATTTTTGGACATACTTTTGAGGAGAATGTGCGTAGAATCAAACTTGTAGTGCTCGTTGCACTGGCGGTTGTAGGCCTGGCCTTTTTGGGCTGTGGCTCACCCACACCTAAGCGGCCTCTCGAGCTGACCGTCCTGCACACCAACGATACCCTGGGCTCCACCGAACCCTGTGGTTGAGGACGCCCCAAGGGGGGGCTGGCCCGGCGGGCCACAAAGGTGAAAGAGGTACGCAAGACTTCGGAGAACGTTCTGTTGCTGGATGGGGGTAACACCATCTTCCCTGGTGATCGGCCTCTGGTCCAACAGACGCAAGGCCAGGTCATCGTGGAGGCCATGAATCTGCTGGGTTACGATGCCATGGTTCTGGGCAGCGAGGACTTCCGGCTGGGCCTCGACGTGCTGCGTCAGCGCATGGAGGAGGCTGAATTTCCCATCCTCTCGGCCAACGTGGTGATGGCGGGGACGGATCAGTTGTTCGCTGCGCCCTACGTTATCAAGAAGATTGGGGATCACAAAGCAGCCATCATCGGCCTGACGAGCGAGGAGGCGGCTAATGCAACGGGCGGAGCCATTGTTGTCCTCGATCCGCTGGAGGCACTCCAGGATTCCATGGACGAAGTAAACAAGGAGGCTGACGTCGTTATCGTACTCTCCAACCTGGGCACGGCCACGGATATGCAGATGGCTGGCGAGGTGCAGGGTATTGACCTTATCATTGGAGGCGGTTCCCGTGACGTCCTGGATCCGCCTTTGTGGGACGAGTTGAGCAGCACCGTGATCGCTCAGGCTGGCTATCAGGGTGAGTGGATCGGGGTAGCCAGTCTGGAGATGGATGACCAGGGCGCGGTGGTGGGCCACAAGGGGGCGGTCGTGCCTCTGACCGAGGAGTTTGCCGACGACTCAGAGATGAGAGCTTTCTTGGACCAGTACAAGTGACAACTCACCACTTTTCGACAGGAGTGCGGACGCAAGTCCGCCCCATAAGCAGACTTGCGTCTGCCCTCCCTTATGATCTCAGGACAATATAGACAAAGCCCGGACAGCGCAGTCCCAACGACGAAGCCGTCTAGTTCGATAGGCGGCTTCGCGTTTTTTAAGGAGACAAGAGTGAACTTCAAACTGAGGTGCATGGCCTGTGGCGCGGAATATCCCCCCCGGCAGATTCGCTACACCTGTGACTGTGGCGGCCTGCTGGACGTCGAACACGACCTGGATTACCTGCGAGAGCGGGTGTCCAGGGAGCTCTTCAACGACCGCCTAGGGGAACTGACGCTGCCCTACGCCAGCGGCGTCTGGCGCTATCGGGAGTTGATCCTGCCCGTGGACGAGGGGGCCATCGTCTCGCGCCCTGAGGGGAACACAAATCTCTACCGCAGTCCTAACCTGGGCGACTGGCTGGGGGTGGACGATCTCTATCTGAAGCACGAGGGGGAGAACCCCACCGGCTCGTTCAAGGACCGGGGGATGACGGTGGGGGTGACTCAGGCCAGGTTCCTGGACTGCCAGGCCGTGGCCTGTGCTTCCACGGGCAACACCTCGGCCTCGCTGGCGGCCTACGCAGCTCTGGCAGGGCTGGCGGCTATCGTCTTCGTCCCCCAGGGGCAAATCGCCTTTGGGAAGCTCGCCCAGGCTCTGGCCTACGGCGCTAAGACCCTGCAGGTGAGGGGCGATTTCGACACTGCCATGAGGCTGGTGCGCCGGACCTGTGACGAGTTGGGCATCTACTTGCTGAATTCGCTCAACCCCTTCCGCCTGGAAGGGCAGAAAAGCATCGTCTTCGAGGCTCTGCAGCAATTGGGTTGGGAAGTGCCCGACTGGATCGTCCTGCCGGCGGGCAACTTGGGCAACACCAGCGCCTTCGGCAAGGCTCTCTACGAGCTAAATGAGTTGGGCCTCATCAGCCGGATGCCGCGCCTGGCCGCTGTCCAGGCGCAGGGGGCCGACCCCTTCTATCGCAGCTTCCTGAGGGGCTTCCAGCAGCGGGAGAGGGGGGAGGCCCACACCGTAGCCACCGCCATCTGCATTGGCGACCCCGTGAGCTACGCCAGAGCGGTGCGGGCCTTGCGCTGGACCGACGGCCTGGTAGCCGAGGTCAGCGATCAGCAGATCATGGACGCCAAGGCCAGGGTAGACGCGGCGGGCATCGGCTGCGAGCCGGCCTCGGCTGCCGCTGTGGCCGGAGCCAAGAAGCTGGTCGAAGCGGGCGTCATCGGGCGAGGTGAGAAGGTGTTGGTCATTCTCACCGGACATCTTCTGAAAGACCCCCAGGCAACGGTTGATTACCACCTGGGTAAGCTGGCGGGCCTGACTCCGGCCTACGCCAATCGTCCCGTGGTCATCGAGCCGACGCTGGAGGCGGTGCAAGAAGCATTGGAGGGGAGCTTATGATTGTGATGAAGTTTGGCGGCACCTCTCTCGGCGATGGGGAGGCCATCAACAGGGCAGTGGACATCGTCATTCAAACCCTGAAAGACAAGGGAGGAGGGATCGTGGTGGTGGTCTCGGCCATGAGCGGAGTCACCGACACCCTGCTCTCTGCGGCTACCTCCGCGGCCCAGGGGGATGCTGAGACCTTCCACCGGGCGCGAGGGGCCCTCTCGGACCGCCATCGCCTGGCCCTGACCGAGGTCATCAACTACGAAGAAGCGCGGCTCCAGTTGATGGAGGAGGTCGAGGCTCTTCTCTCGGATTTCGAGAGCCTCTGTCGCAGCATTCACGTTTTGGGGGAGCTCACAACCCGAGGATCGGATGCCGTGGCCTCCCTGGGGGAGAAGCTGACGGCGCGCATCCTGGCTGCGGCCCTGAGAGACAGGGGGGAGAGGGCCACCGCGATAGAGGCGACCGAGGCCATCGTCACCAATGGTCGGCACGGCTCGGCCACGCCCCTCATGGATGAGACGAGGGAGATGGCCCAGGCCCGGCTCGTGCCCCTCCTGGCTCAGGGGGTGATACCAGTGGTGACCGGTTTCATCGCTGCTACCAAAGATGGGGTGACTACCACTCTGGGGCGCGGGGGGAGCGATTATACGGCGGCCATCCTGGGTGCTTGCCTGGATAGCGACGAGGTCTGGCTCTGGACCGATGTGGACGGGGTGATGACCGCCGACCCGCGAGTGGTGCCTGAGGCCCGCACCCTGCCTGAGATCTCCTACGCCGAGGCGGCGGAACTCTCCTACTTCGGGGCCAAAGTGCTCCATCCCAAGGCCATCTTGCCAGCGGTGGAGCGAGGCATCCCCTTGCGCATCGTCAACACCTTCAACCCCCCCATCCCCCCCTATCTGGGGGGGAAAGAGGGGGAGGGCACTTTGATTGTCGCCGAGGCCAGGCCCAGCGAGCTTGCGGTGAAAGGAATCACCTCCATCGAGGGCCTGAGCCTGGTCACGGTGGAGGGAAGAGGGATGCTAGGAGTACCGGGTATCGCTGCCAGGGTCTTCACCGCCGTGGCCCAGGAGGGCATCAGCGTGCTGATGATTTCCCAGTCTTCTTCGGAGCAGAACATCTGCTTCGTCATCCGGCAGGAGGCTGTGGAGGATGCTCTGAGGGCACTGGAGGCGGCCTTCGAGCTGGAGTTGGTTCGCCGCAACGTGGACCGCATTGGGGCTCAGAATGAGGTGGCCATCGTGGCTGTGGTGGGGGCAGGGATGAGGGGGACGCCGGGGATAGCGGCCAAGGTGTTCGGCGCCCTGGGAAAGCGCGGGGTCAACGTCATTTCCATCGCCCAGGGCTCCTCAGAGTACAACATCTCCTTCGTGGTGGACGAGGGTGACATGGAGGACGCAGTGCGATACATTCATCAGGAGTTTGGATTGGGGAAATCGGCCTGTTGAACAACGTGGACAAGATCAAAGTCGGCATTTTGGGAGCTACGGGAATGGTGGGGCAGCGGTTCGTGCAACTGCTGGCCCATCACCCCTGGTTTGAGATCGCCGCTCTGGCTGCCTCGGAGCGCTCGGTAGGGATGTCTTACCGCGAGGCCTGCCACTGGGTCGTTTCGGGCGACATGCCTGCCGTTGTGAAAGAGATGGTCGTTCAGGAATGTGAGCCTGACCTCGCCTGCCGTCTGGTGTTCTCTGCCCTCCCGGCTGAGGTGGCGGGTCCCGTCGAGGAGGAGTTCGCCGCGGCGGGCTACGCCGTCTCCAGCAACGCTCGCAACCACCGCCTCGACCCCGACGTGCCCCTGCTGGTGCCGGAGGTCAACCCCGACCACCTGGCCCTCGTCGAAATCCAGCAGCGGAGGCGCGGCTGGAAAGGCTTCATCGTCACCAATCCCAATTGCTCCACGGCCCAACTGGCGCTGGCTTTGAAACCGCTCTGGGATCGCTTCGGGATCACGGCCCTCGGCGTGGTGACCATGCAGGCTCTATCCGGCGCTGGCTATCCCGGCGTCCCCTCCCTGGACATCCTGGACAACGTCATCCCCTACATCAGCGGCGAGGAGGGGAAGCTGGAGAGGGAGCCGCTCAAGCTGCTGGGGCGGTTGGAGGGGGAGGCCGTCAGGGAAGCGGAGATGACCATCAGTGCGCAGTGTCACCGTGTGGCCACGCGGGAGGGGCACCTGGAAGCCGTCTCGGTGAAGCTGGGGCAAGAGGCGAGCGTCGAGGAAGTGGTGGAATCGCTACGGGGCTTTCGAGGGCCTCTCCAGGATTTGGGACTCCCCAGCGCGCCGGAGCGCCCCATCGTGGTGCGGGAGGAGAACGATCGCCCTCAGCCTCGCCTCGACCGCGACGAGGGCCGGGGGATGAGCGTGGTGGTCGGGCGGGTGCGGGAATGTCCGGTGCTGGACTACAAGTTCGTCCTCCTGGGTCACAACACCATCCGCGGGGCGGCCGGGGCGGCCATCCTCAATGCCGAGCTTCTGATGGCTCAGGGTTATCTGGATTTCGAAGACCCTAAGGGTTTCTGAAACCCTTAGGGTCTGTAGAAGGAGAAAAGATGTTCGAACGAGGGACGATTCACGATATCATCGGTGACCTGGTGGTCTACCGCAGCCTGGAGCCGGCCGACGGGCGGCTGCGGAGTCCTCAACTGCCCCCCCTCTTTCCCCCCCAAAGCTGGGAGGGAGGAAAGGGCGCCATCCCTCGCAAGGCAGAGCCTGCCTACGCCCAGGCTATCCTGCGCATCTTGGGCCAGGCCCAGGCCCTGCGCTCCGACCAGCGCCTGCAGCGGCTCATCTACATCGGCGACACGGCCATGAACGACGGCCAGGCCATCCGCAATTTGGCCCAGCA
>CAYNWI010000021.1:0-4288 GCA_964400825.1 uncultured Anaerolineae bacterium
GCGCTTGACATCCTACGGGTGTTTCTAACCGATGCCGACGAAACTTATGATGAGGCGAAGGCGGCGGCTGAAGGGTTCAAAGAAAGGCTGAGGACGAGGACAAACATCGCACTGTCACTATCTGACGAACCAGATCAGCCGCAGAGATGAGCCTGCGCAATGGCATCTAAGAAAAAGGATAGGGTATCCCCCTGGGGTTGTTTTCTTAAGGTTGACCCAGTGACGCAGGTTGTGGTATAATAGCTACCAGTGCCAAAACCGTGGCGACATAGCCGGCCTCCAGAGTCCCTTGGGGGCACTGTTTGACAAAACGCCGAATCTGTGTTATCTTACGTGCCAATACATCAAAGGCTACGATTGGTTGCCGAGCTCGAAACAGCAGAACGAATGTGGGAAGACGCGCTTCACGTCGTTGGAGAGAGACGATCGCTGTGGAGTCGGACGTTTATGGAGTGGACGCCTGAAGGTTGGAGGGAGATCGTATGAAAAAGCTTGCATTGTTATTGACCATTGCCATGTTATTGGCTGCTTGCCAGCCTGCTCCTGAGCCAGAGATCATTGAGGTTACAGTGCCCGTAGAGGTTACACGGATCGTCACTCAACCGCCAAAGATGGTTGAAGTGACCGTACTCGTGACACAACCGCCCTTGCCAACCTACACACCCTATCCTACCTACACCCCCCATCCTCCCTATCCTACCTACACGCCCTATCCCACTTTCACTCCGCCGCCAGAGCCCACGGCTACTCCCAAGCCCACAGCTACGCCCAGGCCAATAGCCACCTCTACTCCCACGCCGAGACCAAAACCTAAAATTGGCTCTCGCTCAAGCCCTGTACCATTTGGACAGGCCATAGAGTTCTTGGAGGATGGCAAGACAATCAAGATGACCCTGGCAAGAGCGGCATGGGGAGAAGAGGCAGATACGATTCGCAATGCTGGCGAAACATTTATGACATATCATGCCCCTGAAGGCAAAGTCATGCTGGTTGTGTATTTTGAGATAGAGTATTTGGATGGCCCACAAGATGAAACTTGGGGAACGAGTTGGCTGGACTTCAGTGCTGAAATCAACAAGGTTCTATATAATCTACCCATAACCGTATGGGATGAGGAATTAAGAGGCCTTGCTTATCCAGGTGGGGCATTAACTGGCTGGTTTGAACTCACAGCGCCGATAGGAGTGGGAATGGAGAGCGTGAAATTGATATACAAGCCATCATTCGAAGACATAGAAGTCTGGTTTGCCGTGGAATAGAGCATCACAAACAAATGAAACGCGGCGGCGGATCTAGCGGTCACATTCACATAAAGTTTCCTTAAAAAATCCGCGGACTATTGACAAAGTGCGCGAAAAATGGTATAATATGGGTGGTATCCGCCCTGGCATTCTGTAATGCGTGCAATGCACGCGGGGGATGTCAGGAGGGTAAATTCTCAAGGAGAGCCATCCAACAATCGGATGGCTCTCTTTTCTGTAAAGGGCTGTTGATGTTTCGTATCGCAATCTTCATTGATGGTGGATACCTGGATAAGATACTGCGGCAAGAATTTGGCGGTACGCGAATAGATTATGCGGCTTTTTCTGATGCAATCGCTCACAGAGTTCATCCAGACGCAAACATCCTCCGCACCTATTACTATCACTGTCTTCCCTACAAGAGCAATCCACCTACCACGGAAGAATCCAAACGATTTGCGTCAATGCAGAAGTTCCTTGATGCCATAAATCGGCTGCCTCGGTTCGTTGTACGGCAAGGTCGCCTTGCTCGCCGAGGCCCAGATACAAAGGGGCAATTCTTTTTTGAGCAGAAGATGGTAGACGTCTTCATGAGCATAGACTTGGTGTATACAAGTCTCAAGGGCAAGATAACACATGTTGCCATCGTAGCAGGGGATTCTGACTTTGTGCCTGCAATACGAATGGTTAGAGATGAAAGCGTATCAGTGTGCTTATTTCATGGAGCCAGTGTTCATAATTCGCTATGGGACATGGCAGACGATCGCATTAGATTGAATCAGGACTTTGTGAACCGTGTTCTGTGGCGAAAACCGTTCATATAAAGGCAAATGAAACGCGGCGGTGGGCGTGGTCACGTCGCGGGGCCTGAGTGGAGGGAGATGAGAGAATGGCACGAATCATCAAGACCATTGAGAAGGGCAGCAGGCTGTGGCCCTGTTCGACACCGGTGCGGTTCTCACATACGTACGAGAGCATCTCCTGACTTTCGTTCCGCGAAAGCCTGCGGTAGAACCTTTCCGAGTAGCACTGGGCGGAAGGAGCATTGAGGTTCGAGAACTGTGTCTGGTCGGTGGTAGGATAGAGGGGTTGGCTTTTGATACCGACGCTGTGCCTGTTCAGGAACTAGGTCGCGCCGACGGCCATGAATTGGACGTGATCATCGGCGCACTTGCTATGGAGCGATGGGAAATAAAGCTCGACCCGCGAACCGGCACGCTTGACCTCGAAGGGCTTAGGCGACGTGAATTCACCGAGTTCTGGACATTGTGAACCGGGTATGCGTGGGAATACCATTTGACAAAATCTTGAGTTTGTGTTATCTTACCCGTCAATAGTCAAAAGCGCTGAATGGGAACAGTAAGTGCAGAGCAACGATCACAGCGAGCTAGAGAAGGTGAAAGCCAGCATCAGAGCCTGCGCTGAACCCGCCCAGGAGCTGCGAGCGAAAAGGCGATCGCGAAAGCCGTTAAGCTTGGCCGGATTCCTTCCGTTATCACGAGGATCGGTATCGAGTAAATCTTGTTCTGTACCGATTGAGTGGGCTGTGGCAAGCCAACTAGGGTGGTACCACGAGGCATGAACACCTCGTCCTTAGAGGACGAGGTGTTTTATTTACAGTATGCTAGGAGGATAAACATGGCAAAGAAAATCACACCGCGCAGCAAGGACTATTCCCGCTGGTACACGGACGTCATCCAGCGGGCCGAGATGGCCGATTACGCCCCGGTCAAGGGCTGCATGGTCATCCGACCCTACGGCTACGCCCTCTGGGAGAACATCAAGGAGGGCCTGGACCGCCGCTTTAAGGCCACCGGCCACGTGAACGCTTACTTCCCTCTATTCATCCCCGAGAGCTTCATCAAGAAGGAAGCCGAGCACGTGGCGGGGTTCGCCCCCGAACTGGCCGTGGTAACCCACGGCGGCGGCAAGAAGCTGGAAGAACCTCTCATCGTGCGCCCTACCTCGGAGACGGTCATCGGTCACATGTACTCGCAGTGGGTGCGTTCCTATCGAGACTTGCCCATCCTCATCAACCAGTGGTGCAACGTGGTGCGCTGGGAGAAGCGTCCCCGGCTGTTCCTGCGCACCACCGAGTTCCTCTGGCAAGAGGGACACACCGCCCACGCCACCGCTGAGGAAGCAGAGGAAGAGACGCTGCGCATGCTGGAGGTATACCGCGACTTCGCCGAGACCGACGCCGCCATCCCCGTCATCCCTGGGCGCAAGAGCGAGTCGGAGAAGTTCGCGGGAGGAGTGGCCAGTTACACCATCGAGGCCATGATGGGCAACAGGTGGGCTTTGCAGTCGGGCACCTCTCATTTCCTGGGTCAGAACTTCGCCAAGGCCTTCGACATCAAATACCTGGACCAGAACAACGAGCTTCAGTACTGCTGGACTACGAGCTGGGGGCTCAGCACCCGTATGGTGGGGGCGGTGATCATGGTCCACGGCGATGACCAGGGCTTGATCCTGCCGCCCAAGATAGCTCCCATTCAGCTAATCGTCATCCCCATCTGGACCAGCGAGGAGGAGAAAGCGGCGGTTCTGAAGGCGGTCGAGGATATCACCGTGACCTTCGACCAGAAAATGCGTTACAAGGTGGACGACCGAGAGGAGTACTCGCCCGGCTGGAAGTTCAACGAGTGGGAGATGCGGGGCGTGCCTCTGCGCCTGGAAATCGGGCCTAGGGACGTGGCTGAGGGGCAGGTTACTCTGGCCTGGCGGGAAGGGGGCCAGAAGACCACCGCTCCCCAGGAGGGCCTGGCCCAGCGCCTCGACGATCTGCTCGACGACATCCAGGGGAGCCTGTTCCGGCGAGCGAAGACCTTCCTCGACGAGAACTCCTTCGAAGTGGATGATTATGAGGAGTTCAAGCGGATCATCGAGGGGGATGGCGGTTTCATCTACGCCCACTGGTGCGGCTCTGGCGAGTGCGAAGCGGCGATTAAAGAAGAAACCAAGGCCACCATCCGCTGCATCCCCTTCGACCAGAAGGGAGAGGTAGGCCGCTGCATTCGCTGCGGCGAGGAAGCCAGGGAACAAGC
>CAYNWI010000021.1:4388-15205 GCA_964400825.1 uncultured Anaerolineae bacterium
TTCCCCCTTCTCCCAGGGTTGGGAGAAGGGGGTTAGGGGGATGAGGGTCATTTGATGAGATGAAACCAACGAAGACCACCTATTTGCAGCTTGTGCTGGTCGTTTTGATCTGGGGCAACTCCTTCATCGCCATCAAACACGCCGTGCAGTTCCTGTCCCCCATGGAATTGACGATTGTGAGGTTCATTCCAGTGGCCCTCATCTTCGGCGTCTTGCTCCTGACCACTCGCCGCGTGGCCTTTTGGCAGATGGTCAAGAGAGACTGGCTGGGCCTGGTTCTACTGGGGCTGTCGGGAGCAGTGGTTTACAACCTTGCTTTGAACACGGGTGAGCGTAGAGTCCCCGCCGGCACAGCCAGTCTGATCATCTCCCTGAACCCCGCGTTCACCTTCCTGCTCTCAGTTCTGTTTCTGAAGGAACGGCCGACCATCAAGAAGGCGATGGGTCTGGCCATCGCCTTCTTGGGCTTGTATGTCATCGTGCGCTACGCCAGCAACCAACGGATAGACTTCGGCTATCTTCGCTACGTGTTCATAACCATGCTGGCTCCACTTTGCTGGGCCATCTACACCATCCTGGGCAAGCCTTTGGTGGCCAGGTACCCGCCTTTAATGGTGGTCGGTGGAGCTATGATGGTGGCTGTTGTACCTTTGCTGTTCCTTATCAGGGGCAGCCTCATCACCAAGCTGCCAACTCTGCCGCCCAGCGCATGGCTCAGCATCGCCTTCCTATCGCTGGTGTGCACCGTCTTCGCTTTCGTAGTCTGGTTCAGGGCACTGCAAAGAATGGAAGCCAGTCGGGCAGCCAGCTTTGTCTATTTAGAGCCTCTGTTCGGAGTATCTTTCAGCAAGCTGCTCTTGGATGAGCCAGTTACCCCGGCTCTTCTAATAGGGGCTGCACTGCTCATCGGCGGTGTTTATCTGATCAACCTCTGAGGAGGCGACGAGTTCTGTTTTGCAATATCAAGCGCTTGGTGTTATAATGGTGCTAGGATCCAGGATTCCAGAAAGTCTGAGGAAACGGGAGAGACGCTATGAAGAATTTCACCCTTATTGTGACGGTTGAGCCTCAGGAGGAGGGAGGCTATCTGGCGATTTGCGAAAACATCAAGCAATGTTATGCTGAGGGCGAGACTTACGAGGAGGCGATAGAGAATCTCAAAGATGTGGCCCGGATTTGTCTTGAGTTAGATGCGCAACGAGAAGGCGTGTCCTTAGAGGAGTTTCTTCTGCGAGGTGAGGAGAGGAAAGAGTACAAAGCGGAAATGCCATTAGCGGTGGCGGTATGAACCCCAAACTTCCAGTTGCTACAGACAAAGAGGTCATCAAGGTCGCCAGAAAACTCGGCTTCAAGTTTTACCGCCAGGCGAGAGGTAGCCATGAGATTTGGGTTCGCCACAGTGATGGAAGCCGCATCATGGTGCCTAGACACGCGGGCAAGACAATCAAGAAGAGCACTATGAAGCGAATCCTGGATGGACTAGGGATTTCGACAAAGGAGTTCTACGAACTGAAGTGATTTGTGGAATAGTGTGATGAAAAGGCACGTCGGCAGCTAGGTTGCTTCAGGCCCGGCCTGCCTTTTTTCGTTCCCTTCGGGTCAGCTCAGGGCAGATTCAGGCAAGGGGCCAACTACCATGAGCATCATCGGGTTCATCCTCAAAGCGAGCTACCAACTGAGTCGCCACCGCCTGGGCCCCCTGCGGTTGAACTTCGTGCCGCTGCTCTTTGCCCTGGCCAGCGGTTTGATGTGGTGGAAAATCGGCGGCCTGACGGGCGAGCAAACCGCCTTGATCGTCGTCCTCTGTTCGATCCTCGTTTTGATTACGCTCTTGGCCAAGCGGCAGGGGTTCATCGTCTTTCGCAGGACAAAGCTCTCCCCATATCCAAGCCCTACTGAGCTAATGCCTGATGAGAAGGTTGCCGTCCGAGCCACCGGCCTGTTCGAGGTGCGCGACAAGCAGCGCTACTTCGTGGAGGCTACCGCTGACTTTGCTACCATGGAGACCAGGGAGCACATCGTGATGGCCAGGATGCTCGATCTGCGCTTCCTGGTAGGCGCTCCAAAAGAAGATGCAGGCTGGTGGTACATCTTCTTCAAGCCGCACATGATCAGGGAACTCGAAGTGGGCGAAATCCACTTTGGCCTGAGATCTCGACCAGCCATCAAACTGGGGTACAACACCGAGGAAAGGAAGCTCGAGCCTGTGTATCTCTCCTTCGCTGATCCTCTTCCAATGCAGCGAGTCTTGGAAGACCTGCGTCGCGATGCCAAGATTGGCCTGAACCCGTGAATCAACCCGTGTAGCCCTTCAGGTTGAGACGCCATCTCCATCTTCCCTCACAGCTTGTTTATCCTATCATACGCCGCATCATGTTTGGCAATATCGCCAATGATAATTAGCTTTTTGCTCTTGTCGAGCAGATAGGGAATACGGTACGACCCGCTATGCAAACTGTAAAATTCGCTTCCTGTTACCGGCTGATGGCCGATTTCATCAGCGTTTTCAGCCAGCCACACGATCTTGCTCACGATGGCTTCGGCGAACTTGGGACTACGTCTGGCAAGCTTCCTCAACTTTTGCCTTGCTACGGGGGTGAATTCATACCTGTACATCAGACCTTGAGCCCCAATTCCTTCAGTTCCTTAAGCACCGTCTCCCCAGAGACTAACTCCATCTCGCCGCTTTCGATATCCTTGTAATCTCTGTTGAGCTGGGCAAGATACTCAGGGGCAACGTCCTCTTCTTCGTACAAGACCTTGATGCCATTTTCATTGATGTAGTAATCTTTGCTTATTTCCTCCCTGACCACCTTTCTAACAATCTCGGTGATCATCGTTTGCAGGTCGCCAATGGTCAAGGCATCAATGGGCTGGTTCAAGGATAGTGTGGTTGATTTTGTCATCGTTCCTCCCTCCTCCTGCTTGGTTCAAGTTAGGCCAATTATAGTCCATGTCATCCGATCTGACAAGTTGCCCGTCTCGCCTACTCCGCCGCCCCAAAGCACCGGATCTGGCGATCCAGTGGGAGCAAGGTAGTCCATTTTCAACGTGCGGGAAAGCCGAGATTCAAAGGAACTACCAAGCCTCCCGATTGGCCCGCATCTGGGCGGCAAGCTCGGCCTTCTTATCCCTTACCTGCTGTAGCTCCTCTTGCTCAGCTCCCATCGTGTACTCGTACTTGTTGTAAACCTGCAGCGAGTAGTCGGCCATTTGGCTCTGATCAGGCTTATGTTTCCAAAAGTATGCCTCCACATCGAAGGAATCCGTCGCGTCCGGGTACAGGGCTGCGACGTCGTCCCACCAGACGCCGATGGTGTCGCCAGCCGCATCGTGCATCGCCACGCAGGCGACAATATCGCTCAATCGGCGGTCATACTGGTTGCGGACATCCCCTGTGACGTGGAAGGCATCCCAATCGTCGAAGAAGTCGTTGACGTTAGAGACCTCCATCGGGAGGGGAGTGTAGGTTGTGGCCTGCCACACCAGGCGCAACTCGTAGTGATCCCAGGAAGAGGCCGACAGGCTGGAATAGATATCTATGAAGGGCGAGCTCATCCCCGGCGCGAGGTGGTGGATGCAAGAGTAGGTGTATCCCTCATCCACCACGTTGTCCCCTGCGTCGTAGAAAGCGACGTAGATCTTGACGAAGCCGACACTGGCACTTGAGGCGTTATAAACCTCGCCGACGAGGTTGGTGAAGCCCTCGACTGGGCTGAAGGTGGTGCTGTTAGTGACGTAGACGTCCGTGCCAGGAGGCAGCGTGGGAGTGGGTGTAGGTGTACGTGTGACCATGAGTGTAGGCGTCGGCGTGGGCGTGACGGTTGGTGTCCGAGTAGGTGTACGTGTCGGTGTCGGGGTGGGTGCAGAGGGGTCATAGTCTTTCAAGCAAAGGGGCAGGTAGATCCTGAGAACAGGCGGCGTTGCGGTAGGGGTCGGAGTGACTGTCGGTGTTGGCGTCGGTGGGGGTGTGCCCGAAGTACGCAAGCGGACGGCTACGTCATCCCGCTTGCCCGCTCCCAGATCATACCACGAGTCGCTGCTGCCATCGCAACTGATGTACGTGCGCTGTGTCTCGTGTGGGCCTTCGCTATCGGCTGGGATGGGGTACTCGTAACTGGCATTGGTGTACTTCACCACCGCAATGACGTCGTCGCCGTCCGTCACCACCAAAGGCGGATCCACCGCCACCCCGTGGTAGCCGGCCTCGGCGAAGCTGTAGTCCAGCCTGCTCCACAACAGGTTGGTTGGCGCCGTTCCGTCGAAGTCGTCGTAGATGTACACGTCAACGTCGGTAGTGGCGTCGGTGGTGTAGAACTCCACTCGCGTGACGTATGTGCTGCTGGGGGGGATGAATTTGCACAGGCCCCAGGCGGTTTTTGAGCTTTCGCAACCCCACCCGGTAGTCAAGCCGACTTCGTCGTAGTACATTATCCCGCCGTCGGGATCGTAGTCCTGCCAGGCGTAAATAAACGAGGAGTTCTTGCCAATGCTGGCCGAGCCGTAGGCGATGGTAAAGTAACCCTTCTCGCTGCCATAGCCGCAAGTACCTCCCCAGTCGGTGCCCCAACTGTTCTTCACTATCCAGCCGCCCGTGCCTCCTGCGTGGGATAGATCGTCGTCCCAACCAATAATCAGCACGGCATGGTTCGGATCGCGCGCTCCCCCGTAGTAAAGTGTATACAAACCATCATAGTCCGCGAATTCCTGCCACCAGTCCTCATCAGACTGGTCACCCGCATACACCGAGGTATAGACCGGCCCCTGGGCCTGAATGTAGGCCTTCAGCACGTTCGGGTTGGGCACCTCGCCGCAGATGAACCTCCAGTCCAGCAGCGTCTTTATGTACGGACAGGTACCATTGCAGTCAACGTCGCTGTCCACGTACGGGTCGCACGATTCCTGCACCGTGCCCTTTTGGGAAAACCAACCAGCCATCTCCCAGTAGTTGCTTCCACCGCAACTGGGATCGTGCCAGGGACATTCCTTGGCGTTATTCTCCGAGAAGTCGTAGCTGCCAGCGCCATCAATCTGCAGCTTGGATTCGATGTTCGCCAGGGAGGCGAAGGCGTAACACGCGCCGCAATCGCTCTGGTTCTGTACCTGAGTGACCACACCCTGCTGGCGCCAATCCCACGCGCTGGGCACATCCGCGACGCTAACCCCCTTGGGCATTCTGTCCCCCTTCAAATGGGACAGGTCTATCGGCGGTGGCACGAAACCCGTATCGAGGCGTGGCGGCTCCAACGGCGCTGATGGCGTCGGCGCCTCCTGGGGCTCAGGCCCCCGTAACGGAGGTAGCGGACCAACGGCGGAGACTCTCCCTCCCACGTTCAGCACCAGCAGCAGGGACGCGCCGATGAGAACCGCCGCCCCTAGAGCACACATCAGCTTAGCTCCCGACTTATCGCTCTTCATTTTGCCCCCTCCTTGTTTAACAAGCTAATACGCCTGCAGCTTTAAGTTCTCCTTCACGATCTTCATGTCGTAGAACAGGACGACATTACGCCCTCTCTTCTTTTTGAAGAATCGTCTGATGTCGTGATACTTCTCATCCTTAAGGAAAGCCAAACGGCCATCGCTGCCGATCCCTTGATAGTGGCTGTTGATGCACTCGAAGCCACACTTCTCGTAGCAGCGGATAGCTCGCTTGTTTGGAGCGGCCACATCCAGGTAAAGCGCTTCAAAGCCCAGCTCCCGGAAGTAGTAGGCCAGAAACGTGCGGAGGGCATCGGTGCCGTGGCCCTGGCCCACGTAGTCGGCCCCCAGGGTGATGCCCAGGCGAGCCGACTTGCGCCGGCTGATGTGCCGCAGGCTCAGTCGCCCGATCAGACGACCAGCGAGATCTTCGACAGCGTACCACCGTCGGCTGGGGTCATCGGCTTGTACTTGAAACCGAATGTAATTATCACTGCTGTGTGACGGCCCGTTCCACAGAGAGTTGAGCGGATCGGTGAAAGGTCGCCAGGCTTCCATTTTCTCCACATCCTCACTAACCATAGGGCGGATGATGACTTTGTCGCCTCTCAAACGCATTTCTATTCCCAGACCCTCTTCTCAGGCCGTCCTTTTATTGGCCGAAAGTATCCGACCGAAGGAGAAACTTCAAACTCGAAACTCAATGTTCCCCTGTCAAGGGCACGAACGTGACCCCGCCCAAATTCTTGGTGAGCACCTGTTCGCCCTGTTTCGTGATTAGCCACAGGCTCTGGTAGCCGCCCGGCGGCCCCACTGGTAGGACCAGCCGCCCGCCGTCCTTCAACTGCTGGACGAGGGGCTGGGGGATGTGATCGGGAGCGCAGGTGACGATGATGGCGTCGTAGGGCGCGTACTCCTCCCAGCCGTAGTAGCCGTCGGCGTGTTTCACCTTTACCTGAGTGTAGCCTAGCTCCTTCAGCCTCTCCTCCGCGCTCTTCTCTAGTTCTTCGATGATCTCCACAGTGTAGACCTGGTCGGTTATTTCGGCCAGCACCGCTGCCTGGTAAGCAGAGCCAGTGCCAATCTCCAGCACCTTGTCGCCTCTTTCCAGCTCCAGCAGCTCGGTCATCCAGGCCACGATGAAAGGCTGGGAGATGGTCTGGCCGTAGCCGATGGGGAGGGGGTGATCGGCGTAGGCCTGCTCCAGGTACTTGGGGAGCACGAATTCGTGGCGGGGCACCGTCTCCATGGCTGCCAGGACCGCTTCGTCGGACACACCCCGGGCGCGGATCTGGTTCCAAACCATCTGCTGTCTGGCATGAAAAAAACTATCTATGATCGCCGTCGGCGTCGGCTCTGGCGTTGGCGAAGGCATCTCCATTGTGGATGTCGGCGGAGAGGTGACCTCGGCGCAAGCCGTGAAGAGCAGCATAGATGCCAGAGCTATCGCCATGATCGTCTTTTGAATCCTGCCTCGTATCAGCATGGTTGACACCTCCTCTCGTTCGCATTACTCGTTGACTCGCCACTCATCGGCTCGTTACCTAAGATTTCACACATCGCGTTCACCGCATTGAGATGCTACCCTAGATTTTAGCACTTTTCGCTTACAATTTCAAACTCGTCACCCGCTGCTGGAACAGGTAGAGTTTGATTTGACAAAAGGGGGGTAATAATTTATAATGGTGCTATTGGCGGTTAGAACTTTCACATTGCTCAGGGCGTGTGTTCGATAGCGACTGACCTTGCACAGACCCAAGTGTTTCGGTTCCGCAGAATCCCCTGCAAAGCGTAAAGAGGGGCAGGAAAGGGGGTGAGAGCAAAGATCGGGTACCGGTTCGAAGACCAAAGAGTTGGACAATGAAGTCCACATAGGTAGTTAGGAGGGATACAGTCCTTCCTAAATCATCAACGAGGAGGAAGAAAGATGTTTAGAATTAGGGACAAGAAGCGGGCGATCTCGGTCACTTTCGTGGTCGCCATTTTGTTGCTCTCGGCCTGTGCGGCGCCCACCCCCCAGGTGATCGAGAAGGAGGTCGTGGTCGAGAAGGTCGTCACCCCCACGCCGGTACCCCCAGCGCCATTGCCAGACGTGATTAAGATTGGCTGCTATGAGCCGATGACCGGTGGCATGGCCGCTGGCGGCCAGCAAACCTGGGAGGGCGTTGAGTTGTGCAACAAGAAGTACAAGTCCGAGGTCCTAGGTAAGCCGATAGAGGTGGTCTTGGCGGACAACAAGAGCGACAAGACCGAAGCGGCCATGGCTATGTCCTACCTGATCGAGAACGAGAAGGTCGTGGGCGTGGTTGGTACCTATGGCAGCTCCCTCTCCATAAGCGCGGGTGAGGTGGCGGAAGCAGCCGGGATACCCGTGGTCGGGTGTTCTCCAACCAACCCTATGGTCACTGAGGGGAGGAAGTGGTACTTCAGGGTTTGCTTCATTGATCCCTTCCAGGGCTACGTAATGGCCAAGTATGCCGTGGAGGAGTTGGGTGCCAAAACGGCCTGTATAATACAGGCTGTAGATGAGCCGTACTCCGTTGGCCTCTCCAAGTTCTTCATAGATGCGTTCGGCGAGATGACCGGAGATCCCAAGAACGTCCTCAGCCTGACCTCCGGTCAGACAGGGGATACAGATTTCACCGCTCAGCTTACGAGTAGCATTGCCAAGAATCCTGATGTGATCTTCGCACCTTTCCACTACCGCGAGGCTGGCCTGATCGTTAAGCAGGCCAGGGAGCTTGGCTATGAGGGACCGCTCATTGGAGGAGATACATGGGATGCTCCGGAGTTCATCGAGATCGCCGGAGATGCCTGTGAAGGCGCGGCCTTCAGTACTCACTTCCACCCAAAGGGCGCCATCACCAATGTATCCAAGGAGTTCGTAGAACTCTACAAGGAGGAGTACGGCAAGGAGGCAAATGCCTTCGCTGCTCTGGGTTGGGATGCCTACATGCTTCTTGTGGACGCCATCGAGCGAGCAGGCTCAGTGGAGCCGGAGGCCATCCGGCATCAGCTAGAAATAACTGAGAACCTCGAGCTCGTGACCGGCATGACAACGATAAACTACACCCACGACGCCGTTAAGCCTGCCGTAATCAAACAGGTGCAGAGGCTTGATGACGGTAAACTAGGGTTCGTTTATCTGATGTCAATAACGCCAGAGTAGGATTCAAGTCTCTGATTGGGAGGAGAGGGGCTAGCCCCTCTCCTCCCAATTCATGTCATCTACGGGGTAGGATATGACTCTTAGTATGTTTTCTCAACACTTAATGAACGGTATCTCCTTGGGAGGGACGTACGCCTTGATCGCCATCGGCTATACGATGGTCTATGGGATTCTTAGGCTCATCAATTTCGCCCACAGCGATATTTTTATGATGGGAGCGTACTTCGCCTTTTACGGAATCGCCCTCTTCAGTCTGCCATGGTATGTGTCCTTCTTACTAGCAATCGCTTTAACAGCCATCCTCGGCATGGTGGTGGAGAGGGTTGCTTATAGACCCCTTCGGGATGCACCTAAGATTTCAACGCTCCTCTCTGCTATCGGAGTCTCCATGCTGTTGGAGAACATTGGCTTCGTGGTTTTTTCAGGGATAGCCAAAGGGTTTCCACGCCCGGCACTGTTCGCTAAGGAGTGGAATATAGGTGGCATTCGTTTCCTAAGCTTAACTATCTTCACTATTGTGATTTCACTTCTCGCACTTGTGGTGACGCTCTACTTGGTGTACAGCACGAAGATGGGTCGGGCTATGAGGGCGGTATCTTGGGATGTAGAGATTGCCACGTTGATGGGCATTAACGTCAACCAGGTTGTTTCCTTAACCTTCCTAGTTGGCTCCGCACTGGCGGCAGTCGGGGCTATTACATGGAGCATTAAGTTCCCTCTGGTAGCCCCCGATATGGGGATAATACCCGGCCTGAAATGTTTTATCGCCGCTGTGATAGGAGGAATCGGGAGCATCCCCGGAGCCATGCTAGGTGGCCTCCTCCTGGGTATAGCTGAGATCATGATCGTTGCCTTCCTGCCCACGATATCGGGCTACAAGTATGCCATCGCCTACTCGGCCCTGATCCTGGTTCTCCTCATAAAGCCCACAGGTTTATTCGGAAAGACAACGGAGGAGAAAGCGTAAGCCATGAAGAAAGAAACCGGAAGGGTACTGACAGTAATTAGTTTAATGGCACTTTCCCTGCTCCTGTGGCGGGCTGAGAAGTATCTGGATCCCTACATGCTCAGGATATTGAACCTCATCGCCATAAATGCTATCTGGGCCGTATCGTTGAATCTGATCTACGGTTACACTGGCCAATTCTCCCTTGGTCAGGCTGGCTTTATCGCTATCGGAGCCTATGTGACGGCGCTATTGACCGTGTCTCCGGCCAAGAAGGCCAAGTTTTTCATGCTAGAACCTCCTGTTTGGCCCATAAGCGTCATTGAGTGGCCCCTTGCGCCCTCGCTAATCATAGCCATTTTGATGGCCGCCCTTTTCGGCTTCTTGATTGGCTTTCCGGCATTGCAGCTTCGTGGTGACTATATGGCTGTCGTTACCCTCGGTTTTTCCGAGATTATTAGGGTTCTTATCATGAACCTACCGTCAATTACCAATGGCCCGCTGGGAATGAAGGCCGTCCCCGCATTTACGACGCCCCTCTGGAGTTGGGGATGTCTGGCTATTACCATCTTCATCGTTAAGAAGCTAGGAGACAGCAGCTATGGGAGGGCCTTCAAGGCCATACGCGAGGATGAAGTCGCCGCTGAGACCATGGGGATAAGCGTCTTTCGCCACAAGCTAATGGCTTTCACCATTGCTTCTTTGTTCGCTGGATTGGGCGGTGTGCTTTGGTCTCATGTAATCTGCAGCACAGACCCTAATGCCTTCACCTTCCTCCTTTCCTACCAAGTTCTGATTGTTACTGTAATGGGTGGGTTGGGAAGCCTGACGGGGAGCATCGTTGGTTCGATAATCTATGTCACTCTGGCAGAGCGATTGCGCCCCCTCGATACTCCAACGACGGTAGTCAATATCCTGGGCATGACTTTCCGAGGACATCCAGGCACAAGGATGCTGGTGATTTCCACCCTATTCTTGCTGATCATCCTCTTCTATCGAAAGGGCATCATGGGCTCCAATGAGTTCTCCTGGCAATGGCTGTCCTCGAAGCTGCAGCCGATATTCAAGAGGGAAGGAACGGAGCAGGGGAAATGACCATCCTGAAGATTGATAAGCTATCTAAAAGCTTCGGAGGGCTTACCGCCGTCTCCAATTTCAACGTCGAGCTGGAGAAAGGGGCGCTGGTAGGGCTCATCGGCCCCAATGGCTCAGGTAAGACCACGACTTTCAACATGATAACCGGCCTGTACAAGCCAACCGAAGGAATGATCCACCTTGACGGAA
>CAYNWI010000022.1:0-12268 GCA_964400825.1 uncultured Anaerolineae bacterium
ATAAGAAAACGGACGCAACCTGGCATAGTAACTCTATGCCTGAGCAGTTACCTTTGTTCCTCTGTTGGCAATAACCATCTTGGCGGCAGTAGTAGCGGTGCGAAGGTTATTAATTTCCGAGAGCGTGAAGAAACCTTATGATGCGGCCTAACCAGCGGTTGCAGCCGACCGCCTTCGGCGCGGGTATGCGGGGCGAATCTTGCCATCAATCGTTCTGGTTTTTGGGGCGAGTCTTGCCAGAGTCGGCGGCGGCTGAACCCGGTCCGTTAGGCGCGCGAACCCGAGGAAGGGAGGTGTTGCGATGGCGAATACATTTGATTGGATTGAGATAAGGACGAGGGACGTAGAAACAACAGCAACTTTCTACGAATCCTTGTTCGGCTGGAAAGTAACCGAAAAAGAGACGGCAAACGGTTTTGCTGTCTGGATTTTCGATACGGGCGGTGAGCCGCGTGTCCAGAACCTTCGGAGGGGAGGAATATGGCTCAGACCCCAGGGTGAACCTCTGGGGGTTGTCGTCTACGTCGTGGTGGATGACATCGAGGCAACTCTAAAAAAGGTGGCAGAACTCGGAGGAAAGGCCGTCACCCCCAAGGCTCCACTGGGCGCGGGTTACGGAGCATATTTTACGGATCCCAGCGGCAACACGCTCGGACTCTACGAGGAGAAAAGCGTCGGTTAGTGTCGTTTATCTGCACTTTCAAAAACGTCGGTTTTTATTCTTAACTAGCATAACAAATTTTTGAACGAGGAGCAATATGGCAGGAGACAACGGAAACGAGGATCTGCGCATCGGCGTCTATGTCTGCCACTGTGGGTCTAACATCGCCGGGGTGATTGACCCACGGGAGGTGGCCGAGTACGCAGCTACCTTGCCTGGAGTGGCGGTGGCTAAGGACACCAATTATGCCTGTGCCGACTCTGGCCAGGCCCTTATCCGGCAGGACATCAAAGAACACAATTTGAATCGAGTGGTGGTGGCCGCCTGTAGCCCTCGCCTCCATGAACCAACCTTCCGGGCCTGCGTGCTCGAAGCGGGGCTGAATCCCTTCCTCTTCGAGATGGCTAACATCCGGGAGCAGGATACGTGGGTGCATTCCCACGAGCCGGAGGCGGCCCTGCAGAAGGCCAAGGATATGGTGGCCAGCCACGTGGCCAAAGCCCGCTACCTCACTCCTCTGACGATGATCGAGGTGCCGGTCACCAAAAGGGCCCTGGTCGTCGGCGGGGGGATCGCAGGCATCAGCGCCGCCCTCGACCTGGCGGACATGGGGGTCGAGACCTACATCGTGGAGAAAGAACCCTCCATCGGGGGGAGGATGTCTCAACTGAACAAGACCTTCCCCACTATGGACTGTTCTATATGAATTCTGGCCCCCAAGATGGTTGACGCGGCGCGTCACCCCAACATCAAAATCCTCTCCTACGCCGAACTAAAGCGAGTGGATGGCTACATCGGCAACTTCAAGGTCAAGGTGCTCCAGAAGCCCCGCTATGTGCTGGAGGACCGCTGCACTGGCTGCGGCCTTTGCTCCCCAGTGTGCCCCATCGAGGTGCCCAATGAATTCGAGGAGAGCATCGCCCCCCGTAAGGCGATCTACGTCCCCCAGCCACAGGCTGTCCCCCTGATCTATACCATTGACATGGACAACTGCATCGAGTGCTACAAGTGCGTGGACGCCTGCGGCAGCCTGCATGCGATTGACTTCTCGCAGCAGCCAGAGGAGATCGAGCTGGACGTGGGGACTATCATCGTGGCCACTGGCTTCGATATCTTTGATCCCACCCCCATCGAGGAATACGGTTACGGCCAGTACGACAACGTCCTCACCGCCATCGAGGCGGAGAGGCTGCACAACTCCGCCGGCCCCACCGTGGGAAGGTTTATCCGCCCCTCCGATGGCCAGATCCCCAAACGGGTGGCTTTCATCCAGTGCGTGGGCTCGCGGGATAGCCGCTACCACGAGTACTGTTCCGGTTTCTGCTGCATGTACACCATCAAGAACGCCCTGATCCTGAAGGGCATGTACCCCGACATGGAGATCTCCATCTTCTACATTGACATCCGTGCTCCGGCCAAGAGCTATGAAGAGTTCTACCAGCGGGCCCGCAACGAGGGCATCCGCTTTATCCAGGGGCGCCCGGCTCAGATCACCGAGGACCCGGACACCAGGAACCTCATCGTTCAGGCTGAGGATAGGAACCTGGGGAGGGTGATAGAGCTGGAGGCGGAGATGGTCGTCCTCTCCACGGCTGCTGTGCCCCGCCAGGAAGCCGACACCCTGGGCCAAACGTTGACCATCCCCAACGATCCCAGCGGCTTCTACATGGAGTACCACCCCAAGCTGAGGCCCATTGATACCCCCACCGAGGGGGTCTTCCTGGCCGGGGCGGCTCAGGGTCCCAAGGACATCCCGGCCAGCGTGGCTCAGGGCAGCGGTGCCGCCGCCCGAGCGGGGCGCATCATGGCCGTTGATAAGTGGGAGATCGAGCCTATCGTGGCCTACGTGTGGGAGGATCGCTGCATCAACGCTACGGGGAAAAAATGCGGCATCTGTGCCACCAAGTGTCCTTATAACGCCATCACCGTCAAGCCTGGCCAGGCGGCGCACGTCATCCCCGCCCTCTGCCACGGCTGCGGGGCCTGCGTGGCTGAGTGTCCCCACAACGCCATCACCCAGATGCACTTCACCGATGCCCAGATCCTGGCCCAGATGCACGCCCTCCTGGCGGAGAAGCCGGAGGAGAAGATCCTGGCCCTTATGTGTCACTGGTGCAGCTTCGGCGGAGCGGATAGTGCCGGTACCGGTCACTTCGAATACCCCGCCAGTTCGCGGGGAATCCGGGTCATGTGTTCGGCGCGAATGGACAGGGATTTCGTCTTCGAGGCCTTCCGACTGGGAGCGGGGATGGTGCTGACCTCCGGTTGTCACCAGCAGGATTGTCACTACATCACCGGGCAGCAGCACGCCGCCAAGCGCTTCGACAAGTTGGCCTCTGCCCTGGAGAATATGGGCATTTCCCCTGAGCGCTTCCGCGTGGAGTGGATCTCGGCTGCCGAAGGGCAGAAATACGCCCGCGTGATCACCGAGATGGATCAGACGTTGAAGGAGTTAGGGGTGGAGCGCATCAAGGCGGAGAATGAGCAGACGCGAGATAAACTGGCCAAACGCTTGCGCCGCTGGGGGGAGGTGCCAGGGGTCGCCGAAGTCCTGGGAGGAGGAGATGATGGCTCAGAATAATGATTTTCTCGGTCAGGTGCTGGCCACCCGTGGCGGGGAACGGGTGATGGACTGTTACCAGTGCGGTACCTGTTCTGGCTCCTGCCCTGTTTTCGCGGAGATGGAATATGGCCCGCGCCAGATCATGCACATGATCCACCTGGGATTGGAGGACGAGGTGCTCTCCGGCCCCGACATGTGGTACTGCGTCTCCTGCTACTCCTGCACCTGCCGTTGCCCGCGTGGCATCGAAATCACCGACGTGATGGCCGCCCTGCGCAGCCTGGCGCTGCAGAAGGGATTCACTCAGGATAAGGAGGCCAAGTTCAGCCGCGCCTTCGCGGAAACGGTGCGACAGCACGGACGCTCGTTCGAGCCGGAACTGCTGGCTCGCTACTACGCCCGCACCCTTGACCTGCTGGCCCTGCTGCGGCAGATACCGTTGGGCTTGCAGATGCTGTGTAAGGGGAAGCTACCCCTGCTGCCCAAAAACGTGGAGGATACGCGGACCTGGCGCGAAATCTTCACCCCGGCGGGAGGAAAGGAGAAAAAGACAGAGTGTTGACATACGCCTACTATCCCGGTTGTACCCAGGAGTCCGGCTCCAAAGAATACGACCTCTCCGTGCGAGCAGTCTGTGAACGGCTGGGCATCGAGCTGAAGGAAATCGAGGACTGGAATTGCTGTGGCGCCGTTCACACTTCCGTCACCGACCCTCTCCTGGCCATGACCCTGCCGGCGCGTAACCTGGCCCTGGCCGAGGAGCAAGGCCTGACGGAAGTCGTGGCTCCCTGCAGCGGCTGCTACAAGAACCTCAGGACCGCGAGCAAGGCCATCCAGGCCGACCCGGCGTTGCGACAAGAGGTCAACGATGCCATCCCAGGACACACGCTGCAGGGCGACGTCACTGTCAAGCATCCCCTCTACGCGATCGTGGACGACTATGGCCTGGAGAAGGTGGAAGCGGAGGTGACCCGGCCGCTCAAGGGGTTGCGGGTTGCTTGCTACTATGGCTGCCAACTGACCCGACCGCGGGACGAGTTCGACAGCCCCGAAAAGCCGCAGGCCATGGATCGGCTGATGCAGGCGCTGGGAGCCGATCCCGTCCCCTACCCAGCCAAAACGAAGTGTTGTGGTGGGGCGGTGCTGCTTTCGCACACGCATATCGTCGTTGACCTCACGGGCAAGGTGCTGATGGCTGCCCAAAAGGCGGGGGCAGACTGCGTGGCCCTTGCCTGCCCCATGTGTCACGTGGCCCTTGATGCCTATCAGTCCCAGATCGAGAGGGCGCTAGGGACGCGACTTGACCTGCCCATACTTTATTTTACCCAGTTGATGGGGCTGGCGCTGGGCGTGGATCGGCAGCGGCTGGGCCTGGAGCGGCACATCGTTTCGCCGGCCCCCCTGCTGGAACGGCTGGGCTTCTGAACACTTTGCGAGGAGCAGATCATGAGACGTGGCACAACGATCAAACATAAAACTGAGGAAGAACTCGTCCTGGAGCGGCGGATGATCACCCGCCACTACGTCATGACCTGGGATCTCGACCGCTGTGTGGGATGCCAGATCGGCCCATTGGTCTGCCCCAAGGATGCCGTCATCCACGTGGAGGGCAAGATTGTGGACGGGCGGCTGGCGGAGAAGTCGTCGGTGGACATTGACCCGGACAAGTGCATGTTTTGTGGCATGTGTGAGGTGGTGTGTCCCAAGAACGCCATCACGCTGACCGTCAACGGTGAGCGCGAAAACCCGGTGCTGGTCTACGGGGCGTTCCCGGACCTGATCCAGTCCACGACCTTTGACGAGGAAAAGTTCGACTGGAGCAGGAAGGACTTTGTGATTGACAATTGCCCGACCGACGTCATCAGTTACGACGAGGCGCAGGATACGCTGGTGGTAGACGACGTGCATTGCATCCGTTGTCGCCAGTGCGAGATCGCCAGCAACGGCGCGTTCCAGGTGGTGCAGCCCTGGCAGGGCGAGGTGGAGCTGCGCCGCGAGAAATGCGTCGCAGGTTGCCTGGCCTGCGCCGACATCTGTCCCACCCGTGCGTTGCACATTGACGAGGATGGCGAGTTGGCGTTGGCTGATTATTACTGCATCAAGTGTGGCGCGTGTATGCAGGTCTGCCCGGTCAAGCCTGAATACGAGGAATACGAGTTCACCTTCGAGTCGCATGGCGTGACCAAGACCGTGATCCACCGGCGGGTCACCAACGCCGACGAACTGCCCGTCTGGGTCGAGCGGTGGCGCGTCCGCCACCAGCCGGTCCAGAGCGCAGCCTGGATTGAGGCCCTGAGAAAAATGGCCGACGACAAGGCCGGCGCGGTGGAGATTGACAGCAAACGCGCGCTCAAGCGCCGCGATCTCTTGAAGGCGCTGGCGGGAGGCAGAGCGTTGTTAGAGATGGAGGAAAAGGAGATTCCATGAACCCGATGTTCTTCGTTCCCCTGGCCGGCATCGTAGGCCTGACCTTCGTTGCTATCTTCGCTCAGTGGGTCATCAAACAAGACCCCGGCACTGCTCGCATGCAGGAGATCGCTTCTTTCATTCAAGAGGGGGCGAACGCTTTCCTGCGGCGGGAGTTCCAGACCATCGCCTACTTCATTGTTGGCATCGCGGTGCTGCTGCTGATCTTCCTGGGATGGCAGATCGCCGTTGGTTTCGTGATGGGAGCCGTCTTCTCGCTGCTGGCCGTTTTCATCGGCATGAACGTGGCCACGCGGGCCAACGTGCGCACCACCTCCGCGGCCCGCTCCTCCGCCGCCCAGGCGCTGCTGATTGCCTTTCGCGGCGGAGGGACGATGGGGCTCTCCATTTTGGCGTTGGAACTGCTAGGTATCTTCGGGCTGGCGTTCCTCTTCGGCGTGACGCGGGGCACCCCGGAGAATGCTCACTTGCTCGTCGGCTTTGGCTTCGGGGCCAGTGTCTCCGCCCTGTTCGCCCAGTTGGGCGGCGGCATTTTCACCAAAGGGGCAGACATCGCCGCCGACCTGGTGGGAAAGGTAGAGCAGGGCATCCCAGAGGACGATCCCCGCAACGCTGCCGTCATCGCCGACCTGGTCGGCGATAACGTGGGGGACGTGGCAGGGCGTGGGGCAGACCTCTTTGAGTCCGGTGCCGACAACCTGATCGCTACGATGATCGTGGGTCTGGCCTTCATCCCCACCTACGGTTGGGCAGCGGTACTCTTCCCCCTGCTCAGCCGGGCCATTGGTACCATCGGCGCGGTGCTAGGAGTGCTGGCGGTACGTGGCACGGAGAAGCGCAACCCCATCATTTCTATGAACCTGGGCTTCCTGGTGACCGCCCTGTTCTCTGTGGCCTCTTTCTACTTCCTGGGCACCTATGTGATGCACGAAATCCGCCTGTTCTACTGCCTCACGCTGGGGCTGGTCAGTGCCATCCTGGTCTCGTTCCTGGTGCAGTTCTACACTGGCATCACCCAGAAGCCGGTCAAACAGATCGCCGAAGGGGGTAAGAGCGGCGTGGCCATCAATCTCATCTACGGCTTTGCCTGGGGGATGGAAAGTGCAGTCGTTATGATCATCCTGGTGGCCGTGGTCAACGTGATCGCTTTCTACGTTATGGGTGGCGGTCTGCCCGGTATATTTGGTATCACAGCGGCCACGCTGGGCATCACCGAGATGAAGGGCATCATCATGGCGGCCGATGCCTTTGGCCCCATCGCCGACAACGCCAGTGGCATCGCCGAGATGGCCGGATTGGGGCCGCAGGTGCGTCGCGCCGGGGACGTGCTGGACGCGGCTGGCAACATCACCAAGGCCATCACCAAGGGGTACAGCATGTCCTGTGCTCTGATGACCAGCGTCGTCATCCTTTTTGCCTATCTCCTCAGCGCCGCTGAGTTGGCCGGTGTGGGCAGCAACACCCTGGCCAGTCTCATCACTTTTAGCGGCGCCAATCCGGAAGGAGCGGTCATGCAAATTGTGCGCAGACTCAGCCTGGCCCACCCGTTGAATATTGCTGCGCTGATGATCGGCTCTACCATCCCCTTCCTGTTCTCCTCCCAGGCGATGAAGGCGGTGGGCCGGGCGGCCTTCCGTATGGTGGACGAGGTGCGGCGGCAGTTCCGCGAAATTCCTGGTATTCTTACCGGCCAAACCGTCCCCGAATACAGCGCTTGCGTGGACCTGGGGACGCGCCACGCGCTGCGGGAGATGGTCGCGCCGACGCTGGTCGGGGTAGCCTTCCCCGTCGCTGTCGGCTTCCTGATGGGGCCGTGGCCTCTGGCCTTCTACCTGATCGGGGTGAAGATCATCGGCGCGACGCTGGCTATCTTTATGTTTAACGCCGGGGGTGCGTGGGATAACGCCAAGAAGTACGTTGAGGAAGGCCACTTCGGTGGCAAGGGGTCGGAGTCCCACAAAGCTGGGGTCATCGGTGACACTCTGGGCGACCCCCTCAAGGACACCGCCGGGCCGTCGTTGCACATTCTCATCAAGTTGCAGAACATTCTGGCTATTACACTCCTCCCGCTCTTCTATGCCTATGGGTTGCAATGGCGCTAGACTGGGAAAGGGTAAATAGTAGATAGCAGATCGAGACGAATTCTATGAACCAGACTACAGGGTTTGATCAAGATTTACTGGAAATCTATAGCGAGTTGGATCGCGATCGGCTGATGGCGCTGGTCGTGCGCTATGCCCGTGACCGGCTCGGCGCTGGTGGCTCTTCCATCTTCCTGCGTGACGACATCACTGGCCGTTACGTCCTGCGCGGCACTACCGGCCTTCTGGAGGGCGCAAAGATGCCCGCCGAGCGGGTGGAGTATGAGCCCGGCGAGGGATTGACCGGCTGGATCGCCAAACACGGTCGGCCACTACGCATCGCTAACGTCAGGGATAACGGAGAATTGCGACGTATCGCCGAGGACCTGGTCTGGAGCAAGAAATACTCCGAGATCAGCGCCAAACCGGGCCAGGCCTACCTGGGGGTGCCAATCCTCTCCAGGGACGGTGCCATCGTGCTCGGTGTGCTGCGAGTCTCCGGCAAGATAGAAGAGGAGCAGTTCAATGCGCAAGATGAGGCACTGCTGAGCCACGTCGCCGCGATGGTGAATATCGCCATCGAGAACTCGCAGCGCTACGAGCGGGAGAAGCGCCGTGCGCGCTACTTCCGGCTGCTACTGGACATTGGCACGGAATTGAACCCACGGCGGCCCATTGCCGAGATGCTGCAGGCCGTAGTAGACCGGGTCAGGCAGGGCTTCCGTACCGAGGGCTGCCTGATTTACCTGCAAGCTGAGGAGGACGTCCACCGAGCAGTGCTGCGAGCCGTCAGCGGCCTTCCCGAAACGCTGATCGGCAAACTGACGTACATGAGGGAGGGGCTGACGGGCCACATCTTCCACACTGGAACGCCAGTCCAGATACGCGAGGTGGCGGCGTTGGAGCATTGGGACGATCCTCACATCGCAGAGGTCGCCTCACATCTCCCCTCCGGCGTCTATCGCTCCTTCATCGGCATCCCCCTGCAGTTGGGCGACGAGATCCTTGGCACCCTCGAGTTGATCAACAAGATTCCCAGTGCCCCTGGCCACCGTGATTGGTTCACCGACGACGATGAGGAATATCTACGCTTGCTCTCCACGGCCATCGGCGGCGTGCTGGAGGGGGCTCGCTATCTCAAGACTCTGGGCGAGGTGGGCGTGACCGCCATGCGGATGCAGCGGGTCGTCTCCTTCGGCACTCTGGCGCAACGGATACGGCACGAGGCGGCAAACCCGTTGGCCGTGGCTCGCCTGGCAGTGGCTAACCTGCGCAGCGACCTCCAGGACGTGCTGACCCCTCCCCCCTCCCAGGGGGGAGCCGGAGGGGGGTCTCTCACCAGGCGACTGGACGTCATCGAGACCAGCCTGAACGAGGCCAGCGGCAAACTGCTGGAATTGCTCAAATTCTCGCAGCAGATCGGCTTTATCCGCACGACCACCAACTGGAACGACGTCGTGCGCGAGGTACTCATCTGGCTGGCGGCGGAGCGGCAACGGCGCAGGGTGGAGGTGCACGTAACCTACGAAGACCTGCCCCTGCTGTTCATCGAGCCTAACGAACTGTTCGGCGTCCTGGTCACCGTTCTGCGCCTGACGATGGACACCCTCGAAACACGCGGCGGGCTAATTGAAGTGCGCACTTTTTCATCGTCGTCCGCCGACGGCCAGCGCGTGTGCACGGAGATACACGCACCAGAGGCCCCGCTGGCCGGGAGAATTTCGCCTATCCTCAAACCGGCGGCTGGTGCGCCTGAGGAACTTTCGCCCCTTCATTTCGAGTGGGCGCTGGCCCAGGAGACAGTGGAGACCCAATACGGAGGTAGTCTCACCTGGCAGGCTCGCGACGGAGACATTCGTTTCGTGCTCGAACTGCTGAAGAAAGACTGAGCCCTTCCCTCTCGCAGAGGGGAGCCGGAGGGTAGTCATGGAGCAGAAGACGATTCTTGTAGTAGACGACGAGCCTTTCTTCCGCGAGGAGATCGTGGCCTTCCTCAGTGGCCCCACTTTTGCAGCGCAAAGCTGGAGAGTGGAATCTGCAGCGGGAGGAGAGGAGGCGTTGGCCCGGCTGGAGCAAGCGTCGTGCGACGTCATGTTGCTCGACATCAACATGCCGGGGCTGGACGGGATGGAAGTGCTGTGCTCGATGCACGAGAAGCACCTGCTGGAGCAGACCTACGTCATCATGCTCAGCGCCTACGGCGTGTACGAGAACGTGGTCGCGGCCATGCGCGGAGGGGCAAAGGACTTCGTCAACAAGTCGGAGCCGCTCGAGCAATGGATCGTGCGCATCGAACGTGGCTTCGAGTGGCAGGAACTGCGCTGTCGCAAGCAGCAGGCCGAAGAGGAACTGCGCCTCCTGGCGCGTGAGGTGGGGCATGACAT
The DNA here is from genome assembly GCA_964400825.1 of uncultured Anaerolineae bacterium. Lineage (GTDB taxonomy): Bacteria > Chloroflexota > Anaerolineae > VGOG01 > VGOG01 > CAYNWI01. The sequence continues at coordinate 10,117 of CAYNWI010000022.1, forward strand.
CGGTGGCACAACTTACTTCGTGCTCACCCAGCGGGTGCAGGCATTGACCAGACTGGTAGAGGGAGACCCGGAAGGCGAGCGTTCCATCGAGGTCATCGGGCAGATTCTGGCTCGCATCAAGCGCCTGGCCGACGACCTGGGGCACGTGGCCGTAGCCCTGGATAGCAGCGAGGCCTGGCGCTGGGAGCCTCTCGACCTCCACCGTCTGCTGGAGCGGCTGCTGCCGGAGTTCCGCTACGGCTACCCCGACGTGACCGTCGTGCGAGAGTGGGGCGAGGACATCCCGCCGATACACGGCAGCCGCGCCCAGTTGGAACGGGCTTTCCACAACCTGCTGACCAATGCCGGGCGGGCCATGTCTGATGGCGGGACACTCACACTGCGTACGCGGCGGGAAGGCGGAACCGGAGGGGAGTGGGTCGCCGTTGACATCGAAGACACGGGTATCGGCATTCCCGCAGAGAGACAGGAGAAGGTCTTCCGCATCGGATTCTCGGATTGGAGAAATGGGAAAAAGGGGAGCGGACTGGGGCTTTACGTCGCTCGCAGGAACATCGAAAACCACTGCGGGCGCATCGAAGTGACCAGCGCCACGGGCGAAGGAACCACCGTCACCGTCCGCTTGCCAACTCAGCCTGAGTAGTAACTTTCATTCATTTAGGAGGTTAAGTACAATGTCATCAACGATATTGGTAATGGACGATGATCTGCTGGCACTCGAAAGCATGACGGACTATCTGAAGCGGGCCGGGTATACCGTCGTGACGGCCAGCAGCGCCCGCGAGGCGGTCGAGCAGGCGCAGGAGATGCCTTGCGACGCTGCTCTGCTGGACATGAAAATGCCTGAAATGGACGGATTCCAGGTGGCGGCGATGCTGCGCCAGTTGCAGCCCGACTTGCGGGTGATCATGTTCACCGGCTACGCCTCGCTGGAAACCGAGGCGCGCGCCGCGCAGTTGGACTTCTACGAGTACCTGCCCAAGTCGAACTGGTACGACCTGCTGCTGCCGACCATCGAGCGCGTCCTGGCAGAGCCGGAGCCTCGGCTGCCTAAACAGCGCCCGGTTGATCTGGCGAAGGCTGCCGCCCAGTACGCCGACGAGGGCAAATGGGAACTGGCAGCGATGGCGCTTGAGCAGGCAGCCCGCATCGCCGAGTTTACCCACGAGTGGGAGAGCGCATGCACGCTATACAGCCAGGCCTTCGAGTACATGCATCGCGCACGCGGCCTCTCTGTTGAAGCCCAGCGACTTCGCGAACTGGCGGAGTGCGCACAACGCATTGCGGCCGAAGGGGCCACGGACTCCCCGTAAAGGGAGGGGGGACAAAGGAGATTCTCCCCCTCTCCGTGTCTGGTCTTAAGGAGGAGATGGCTATGGATATCCACCTGTACTTGTCCATGATGCCCGAAGCGCTGATCGCTTCCATGCTGACGCCTGAAGAGTTTGGCGTCTACTACTCGGTTGGAAGTAAGAAGAAGGCCCACGGACAGGCCATCTTCTTTGAAATCAGTCCGGACTTCAGACACGACTACTTCCGTATCGAAGAGGGCATCCGGCGCTGTGTGCCTCACGAGGATGGAAGCCCGAAGCGCTCAATTTATATCTCCGTCTATCGCGTGTTAGAGCATACGGCCCTGGACGCTATCCAAAAGCTCTATCTCGTGACTCAGGATGGGCGGGTACTGGGCCTGGAATCGAGCGAGGAGTTCCCCGAAGACACAGAAGGGTTGCACCTTTATCAGGAGATAGCACCTGTGCATCCCCTGATCGTCAGCACCCTGGCCCCCCACGAGTTTTACGATCTCATTGTCAAGACTCCGACTAGCCTTCTCTCTCTGCCGGCGATTTGCTTCGTAGAGCTGCGACTGGGTGAATTGGCCACAGACCCTGAACGCGGCGCTGTGCGCGATCTGCCCTATTCCGACATCGGTCATCTGCGCCAGTGTCTGGTGGATCTAAGGACCAAGACCGTCCACTCCAAAATGGTCAACCGCATCCAGCCGGCTTCGTTTCCATACCGCACCATAAAGAGCGGGATCTTTGTGGGGAATAAAGAAGGGCTCCTGTGTTTCCCTTTGCCCTCGCAGGAGGAGCTGCGGGCCAAATATTATCGTTGGTGGCGCTCCGCCAACATGTGAAGCCGTGATGCG
>CAYNWI010000022.1:12368-15145 GCA_964400825.1 uncultured Anaerolineae bacterium
AGGAGGAACAACGGTGGCAGGATCTGAACTCTGGGTTTTCGTGGCTATCTTCGCAGGAATCCTTTCTCTCGGAGTAGCGATCTGGCTATATCTCTGGGTCAACCGGCAGGATGCTGGATCCGAGAGGGCTCAGGAAGTCGCGTCCTGGATTCGAGATGGAGCGAAAACCTACTTGCGTCGTCTCTACCTGGCCCTCACCCTCGTCGCGGTCGCGCTGGGTGTCATCATCGCTATCGTGTTCAGTTTCGACATTGAGCATCTGGGCCTAAAAGCGGTAGCCATCAACCCGTCACGGGGTATCATGATGGCTCTGGCCTTTGTGGCCGGCGCGGTATGTTCTGCCATGGCCGGGTACATGGGTATGAGTGTCGCCGTGGCCGCCAACGTGCGAAGCGCAGCAGCGGCCAATGAGAGCATCAACCGTGCTTTTCAAGTAGCCTTCTACGCCGGTTCGGTGATGGGCCTGGCTATGGTGGGCCTGGCTATCATTGGCATGAGCACGATTTATCTCCTCACTGGCGACCCGGAGATTATTCTCGGCTTCAGCTTTGGTGCGTCGTCACTGGCCTTGCTGGCCAAAGCGGGGGGTGGGATCTATACCAAAACGGCTGACATCGCGGCCGACCTGGTGGGCAAAGTCGAGATCGGCATCCCTGAGGACGACCCCCGTAACCCGGCCGTAGTCGCCGATAACGTCGGCGACAACGTCGGCGACGTGGCCGGCATGGGCGCAGATATCTTCGACAGCTACGTGGCCAGTACGGTAGCGGCCATGCTTCTAGGGGCTTCACTCTTTGCTGGTAATCTGCAAGCCAGGTACGTTCTGTTCCCTCTGATTCTGTGCACGCTGGGCATCGTCGCTTCGCTGATCGGTATCCGGTTTGTGCGAGTGGGCAAGAGCGGCGATCCGGGTAGGGCGCTCAATAGCGGAACGATTATCACCTGTGCCATCTTTGCTGTGCTGGCTGCTGCTACCGTGCTGTTGGGCGGCTACAGCCTCGGCGTGTTGTGGGCTACGCTGGCCGGGCTTGTTACTGGCGTCGTCATCGGCTTCACCTCCGATTACTACACTTCGTCTGATTTCCACCCGGTGATGGAGACGGCCCGCGTCTCGGGTTCTGGCGCGGCCATCAACATCATCACTGGCTACAGCTACGGCTTGGTCAGCATCGTCCCCTCGATCATTGGCATCGTCGTGGCGACGCTGCTTTCCTACTACCTGGCGGAATCCGCCGGGATCAGCGGCGTCTACGGGGTCGGCATCAGCGCGGTGGGGATGTTGTCCATCAGTGGAATGATCGTTTCCTCCGATGCTTATGGGCCTATCGTGGACAACGCGCGAGGCATCGCCGAGATGGCTGGGATGTCACAGGAAGTCATTGACACCACTGACCTGCTCGATGCAGCGGGCAACACGGCCAAGGCCATCACCAAAGGTTTCGCCATCAGCGCGGCTGCCCTCACCGTCCTGGCGCTGTTTGCCGCCTACGCGGAGGTCGTGGGGGCCAGGGGGGTGGAACTGGTCATCAGCCTGCGAGAGCCTGTGGTCATCGCCGGCGTCCTGTTGGGCGCGGTAACACCTCCGCTGTTCAGCGCTCTTACCATGTTAGCCGTTACGCACAATGCCTTCGATATGATTGAGGAGATTCGCCGGCAATTCCGCGAGCGCCCCGGCATCCTGGCCGGCACCGAGCCTCCCGACTATGCGACCTGTGTGGGTCTGGCTGCCCAGGGCGCGCTGTCGTCCCTGGTGATACCGGCCTTTCTGGCTATCGTTCTCCCCATCCTGGTTGGCATCATCCTTGGCCCCGAGGCCCTGGGAGGATTCCTGGGAGGGAGCATCTTCACTGGGGTCATCTTCGCCCTGCTGATGTCCAACGCAGGGGGTCTGTGGGACAACGCCAAGAAGTTCATTGAATCGGGGGAGTTTGGTGGCCCCGGCTCCGACGCCCACAAAGCCAGCGTCGTCGGCGACACCGTCGGCGATCCGTTCAAAGATACGGCTGGCCCCTCTCTCAACACGCTGATCACCGTGATGTCTCTAGTATCCTCCCTGTTCGCCCCGATCATCGCCGCTTTCCACTTGTTCTAGGGTTCGGTAATCTTCCCTTTGGCGATCCAGCGAGAGCAGAACAGAAAAAGCGGGAGGCGTTGTAGACCTCCCGCTTTTGTATTTGGATACCTTTTCGGCGTGGCCAGAATTGGGCCTGAGAGGGTGAGGAGTGTTCAGCCGCATAACGTGAAGCTCGCCTGCCTGAGAAAATAGTACTTCACCGGCCTGCCAAAACCACTACCGCCGTTTGCCTAACCTGGGGCTGCTGAATATACAAGCCCGCGTTTCTCAGGTCAGGTGCAGCGCTTTGTTGGGCTTGCTAATACGTTCGTCCTGTTAATAATATCTGAGTCAGTCCATAAGTAAGCTGATGTTAATACACAACCCAAACGATGTTTTTTTAGTTTATTTTCATCTACTTCCGATTTTTGTGGTGTATGACCTCTGGATTTTGCCCACAACAGAAAGCGCTGGTAAGTTTCGAAATCAGAAAAAGCATATATTAGGTCAGAATTAGCGAGCTTCAAAAATTGGGTATTTCGATCAATTTGTTTTATGATCTCTGAATCATCTAAGGTAATCTCAAACGGGGAACAGGAGAATAGCTTTAGTTTTATTAACCTAATTACAAAAGGATACACGACTATCATCTTATCTCGAGAGACACCAAAAAGGCTTACAAAAATCCTGTCCTTTAGGATACGGCTTTTGAAACGAAATAGAT
>CAYNWI010000023.1:0-1306 GCA_964400825.1 uncultured Anaerolineae bacterium
GGCGAGGATTGCGACGTGGTGCTCATGGAGCGTCAGGTTTCCCGCCATCACGCCCAGATTCGACGCCTGGACAACCGGTACGTCCTGGAGGATCTGGGGAGCAGGAACGGAACCTGCGTCAACGGTCGCGAGGTCACCGAGCCTCACGTCTTGCAGGACGGCGACGAGATCCAGATCGCCTTGTGCGCCAGGTTGAGTTTCGTTGGCGCCGAGGCTACGGCCCCGCTGGTTTTCGAAAGGGAGAAGCGCCCCGGCCTTTACCTGGATAAAGAGGGGCATGTGGTTCTCATCGGAGGGCGAGAGCTTAGTCCCCCGCTCTCTCTGGCTCAGTATCGGCTGTTGGAACTTTTGTACGATAGGACGGAGCGGGTGTGCAGCCGTGATGAGATCGTGGAGGCGGTCTGGCCCGAGGCGGCTGAGGAAGGGGTCTCCGACCAGGCCATTGATGCTTTGGTCCGCCGCCTGCGCGAAAGGGTGAGCGAGATTGATCCCGATCACCCGTACATCGTCACCGTGCGAGGCCACGGCTTCCGCCTGGACAGAATCCCTTCCTGACGACTACTGCTCAGCTTCCAGCATGGCCCTCGCTTGATCCTTGATCTCCCGCAGTTGCCGGGCTGTTTTCTTATCTCCGCTTCGGGTTAGATTCTCGATGATGAGATCCAGCACTCTTAATAGCTCGCTGTCTACCTGCTCGACATTCTCCTCCAGCAGCTTCTTCGTCTCTCTGGGATATTGAGCCACCAGCAGTTGGTTGATGAACTTGATGGGCCGCGGCGTTCTCTCCTCCAGCAACTGGAAGGCCGCGGTCTCCAGGCGTTTGAGCCTCCTGGCTGCTTCCTTGTCTCTCCCGGCCTCGGCTTGCTCGATGTTAGCCGACAGGACAGTGAAGAAGGCTTCGTCAATTTCCTCCACGTGCTCTCGCAGCGACTCTTCTAAATTCTCGCTCTCGAAGATCTCCCTCAACAAGTCTGCCTTTTTTTGCAGCCTGGCTCGGGTCTCGGCATCCAGCCTGTCCCTGATCTCCAGGATGCTGGCTCGCAAGTCCTTGAGCCGCTGAGCCTCCGCGGCGTTTCCTTCTCCCTCGTGGGTCTCGATCCTGCTGGTCAGGCTGCGGAAGAACTGATAGTCCAGCAGGCGGCGTCCGACGGCTATCACAGCCGTTAGCTCGGCGTCGCTCTGGCACTCCAGCACCTTCTCCAGGAACTCTTCCCGCGTCATGCCCGCTTCCAAAGCCTCGGCGACCTCGCGTTCGACTCGGCTGGCTCTACCCAGGCTGCTGAACTCCAGCAGCTTCTCCCGCAGT
>CAYNWI010000023.1:1406-5122 GCA_964400825.1 uncultured Anaerolineae bacterium
CCGGCGTTGCCGCACTGAGGGCAGGTGGCAACGTTGATCTGGCCTCGCAGGAGTCTGGATTTGGCCGCTGGATCCTGGCCCACGTCAATGATGCTCTGCACCTGGGCGGTGAATCGGCGCCCGCAAAGGGGGCAGGGTACGGGAACGGTTTGTGGTTGGAACATAAGTTGGGATTTCCTTTCTTTGCTTTGAGGTTGGAAGTTTGAGCTTTACTTCGTCAGGCCCACCGGGCATAGCGGCTCAGAGCTCGCTGGACCAGAGCCTGGGGGTTGACCACGGTGACCAGGTTGATCTCTTCTTCGGTCAGCCCGGCGCCGGCGGCCACCAGGCGGGCCGCCTCCTGGTCCATCATATCGCCGGGCGTGTGGGTATCGGTGTTGACGACCAGCCTGGCTCCCGCCTGGCGGGCGATCTGAACGACGTGGCCGTTGGTCAGGCAGTGACCGTGGCGGGAGGTGATTTCGAGAGCGATCCCGTTCTCAGCGGCGATTTGGGCTTCTTCCAGAGTGATGAAGCCAGGGTGGGCCAGGATGTCCACCTCGGCGCACTCCACCGCCGCCCGGTTGGTGCCTGCCATCACAGGTTCCACGATGGTCTCCCCGTGCACCACCACCAGCCCCGCTCCCAGCCTTTTGGCCCGCCGGGCCAGGGGGGCGATGCTGGCCGGGGCCACGTGGGTCAGCTCCACGCCTGGCACGAAAGTGAGAGGGAAATCCCCTCTCTGCTCCTGGGCGAAGCGCACCAGGCAGGAAACGATCTCGTCCAGATTGGACGCATCGGCGTGGTCGGTGATGGCGATGGCTCCGTAGCCCAGGGCTGCCGCCCTTCGCAGGATCTCGCTGGGCAGGAGCACCCCATCGCTGAAGAAGGAATGAACGTGGAGGTCAATACGTTTGTGTTCGTTCATCGTTAGCGGCTCCAGTGCTGGCCAGGAAGGTAGATATGGCTTGCTCTTCCCAGCTATCGTAGCTAGCCGGGTCATTCAGAAAGATAGACCATGCTCTGTTCAACAGATGCACCAGGGAAGAGGATTCCGGATTCCAGGCAGATGGAGACATATCCATAGCACTGAAGTGATAGGGCGATGCTTCGGTGAGCATATCGTCAATTGTCTGGCGAATGGAAGGCAGGAATCTGTCGTCGTAGAAACCGAAATACTCCTCTGTGATCCCCATTGTGGCCGCGATCCGATTCCATTCGGTTTCCAGTTTATCTGCCTCAGCTAAACCCATCTGCCGAACTCGCTCTGCGATCAGTCGAATGCGCAGCCAGGCTACTGGATGCTCGCTGAATGCCAGTTGCTCCCGTGGCTGATGGAATCTGTCCCGGCCACCCATCCGCAGGTACATGGAGAACGCATTGGCGAAGCAAGGGCCACCGATTGTCAGGCCAACGGCATCGCAGAAGAGCTCCTGGGCCCATTCATACCACGTCTCGACGATGATATTGCGTGTCCCTGCGTCCTGGTGTGCGTAGAGATCGTTGCGCTGAGTAATCGGCTCTAGCCAATCGGCGAGCTCTTTTTGCAGATCGCTCACCAGCTCATCCAGCTCTTTTTTGTGGCTGTTGTAAAGAAGGTGTCCAAACTCGTGGAAGAACAGGGGCATGTACAGCAAGCCTCGTTGTCTGGAGGATGGCATGAAGTACACGATGGGGATGCGAAGCTCTGGCCAGACGCCAAACTCGCCATCGCTCAGGCCGGCCGGGATGCCTTTGGTTTCAGTGTGGTGATCGTGCAGCCAGGCAACGATGCGCAGACAAAGGCGGTCTGAGGGCCGGTAGCGAAGAAGGGGGGCGGCGAGACGTTGGTTGCACAGCCGGAAGAAAGCGGTCAGGACCTGGGTTTCGCTCAGGATATCGTCGAGGATATCGTCTCTGCTCAGCTCGAGATCGCGGAGGTTCTGGAGGGCACGCTGGCGGAGGGAACTGCAGGCCTCGGTCACCCAGTGCTGATAGGCGGAGAGCTCCGCGGTCGCTGGGATGGTGGCTGAAACAGAGCTCAACTGTGTGATTTCTCGCAGCAGGTCGAGGTTGCTCTGGCGGAGGATGTCTTGCATCAAAAGTCCCTGAATATCCGAGCGGTATCTGTCTGTACGTGCTCCTCAACCAGGGTTCGCAGCTCCGACAGACATTCGACGAGCGTCTGCTGGTCTGTCTCATCGGTTGAGATAAGTAAATCCACCGTGCTAGAGATGGGTTCTCTGAACAGACAGGAACGGAACCTACGTCTCTCACGTCTGGCATGGGCAAAACTCCTTGCCAGTTGGCTCGTGCGAGGGTCTACGCCCAGCAACGGCCCGTCGCCTGCTTGCTCGGCTCGTTCGACAAGCTGTTCAAAGCCCTTGAGGAAAGAAGTCAACGTCTCCCTCGCTTCTGTCACGCTCTCTGCTCTTTCCTCGTCCGTGTGCTCGTTCATTTTTAACTTGGTGTGAATGGATAAGGTATTGATCGCCGCCAGAAGGTCCTGGCTTCGCTGAAAGCTTTGAATGGCTAACCACTCGGTGCTCATTGTATTCCCCTCCTCTCTACGTTTATCATTAAAGAATCAGTCCCGCAATCGCTTGAGCTGCCTGGTAAGTCTGGCCCACTCCCCCTCAGTCAGGCCCATTGACTGGGCACTCCGAATGAATTGCATAGCGGCGGGACTGGAACCGATGGTATCCCTGAGCTCGCTGGGTATCTTGCCAGATAGGGCCAGCAGCGTATCTGGCGGTGCTTCCAGTGCGTTGCAAATCTTCACTATCGTGTCTGCCGCAGGCGGAGGCAAGCGGTCGTTCTCGATTTTGCTGATGTACGAGAAGTCCACCCCCACCTTTCCCGCCAAGCTGCGCTGGCTGATACCCTTCGCACGCCGAAGCTCGCGCAGTGCATGTCCGAATGTCTGTTTCATCTGCTGATTCCCCGTTCATCTTTCTTCACGCACAATTATACCACATTTTGCGTTGACTGTCAACTCAACATCAATTGGGGACTTTTAGTCTCTCGGCAATTTAAAAATGAACTTGGCTCCCCGGCCCGGCTCGCTCGTCACCCAGATCTTGCCGCCGTGGGCCTCGACCACCTCTTTGCAGAGGTAGAGGCCCAGTCCTGCTCCTTCGGTGCGGCGGGTGAGGGGGCTCTCCGCCCGATAGAAGCGCTCGAAGATGCGCTCCTGCTCCGACCTGGGGATGCCGATGCCCTCGTCGGCCACGTAGACGTAGACCCAATCGTCATCGGCCCAGCCGCCCGTGCGGATCAGCCCGCCGCGAGGCGAGTATTTGATAGCGTTGGAGAGCAGGTTGGTCAACACCTGCCGTAACCGCTCAGTGTCGCCTCGCACGGCGGGGAAATCAGGCGGGAAGTCCAGAGTGAACATGTGCTCGCTCGATTGGGTCCGAAATTCCTCCGTCACCTTTTCTGCCAGCTTGTCTATCTGCAGGTAGCCGAACTCTAGCTTGAAGGCGCTGGCTTGAAGGCGCGAGGCGTCGAGCAGGTTGTCTATCAGCTTGTTCAGGCGGTCGCTCTCCTCGGCGATGACCGCCAGGCCCTGTCTCAGCGTATCCGTGTCCCACTGGGCATCCTCGCGGCGCAGGGTATCGGCATAGCCCTTGATGATGGAGACCGGGCTCTTCAGCTCGTGGGAGATGACCGAGACGAAGGTGGACTTCATCTCCTCGGTCTCGCGGAAGCGGGTGATGTCCCGCACGTTGGCGATGATGCTTACCAGGTGGCCTTCT
>CAYNWI010000023.1:5222-14837 GCA_964400825.1 uncultured Anaerolineae bacterium
CCGTCTGCGCTGTTCTGGATGATGGCATCCAGGCGGCGCTTCTCGTGGGCCAGTTGCTGGTAGAGGCGGGCATTGTGGACCGCGATGGCCGCCTGGTCGGCGAAGCTGGCCAGCACCTGGCGGTCGTTAGCGGAGAAGTCCCCACCCTGGGAGCGGAAGACGTAGATCGCGCCGATGAGATTGCTCTCCATGATCAAGGGCAGGGCCACCACCTGGTGCAGGCTCAGGCCGATGGCCGGCACCACCAGCCTCAGCTTCATCTGCAGATTAGGGATCGTCCAGCGGATGAGATATTCGCGTTCAGCGTGGGCGGGGATATCGGTCAGCAGGGGTGCGAAGAGGTGCAAGAGGTCCGGCGGCAGGCCATAGCTGGCTTGCACCTGGAGGCCGCCATCCTCCTGGCGCAGGGCGATGAGGCCCGCCTGGCCCCGCAGCATCTCCACGGCGTTCTCCAGGATCAGCCGTAGCACCGAGGGCAGGTCCAGCCGCGAGGTCATGGCCCGGCTGATTTCCAGCAGATATTCGCGTTGGCGCAGTTGGTAGTCTATCATGGTTACTATTCTAACACAATCTGCCCATAACTGCAATTGACAGCCACATCGAATGATGCTATACTTATCCCGGAGTAAAGGAGAGCGAGATCTATGAAAGCGATAAACGATTTCTCTGCCAGCCTGAGGGGTGATGGACAGATAGCGCCCCAGGACATGGCATCAAGAATCATAGCGAGCCTCAAGCTGCACTTGCCAGACATCCTGGCACATCGTCCCGTGCTACTCGCCTACGCCTACGGCTCGGTGGCTGCAGGTTGCCCGACCCCCCTCAGCGACGTAGACATTGCCCTGGTCCTGGCCCCCGACTGCGGGCTGGATGCCTACCAGCGGTTCATGCTGGAATTGGATATTGCCGCAGAGATCGAGAGACACCGTGACATTAAGAACGCTGACGTGCGCAGTATCAACACCGCGCCGCTGAGAGTTCAAGGCCAGGTGCTGACCAAGGGACAGCTTCTTTACTCGAAGGACACAGACTTTCGGGTGGCGTATGAAGTCCGCACCCGCAAGCGCTATTTCGATTTCCAGCCCGTGTTGGCGATGATGCGTGAGGCTTATTTCGCCCGTTTGGAACTTGATTTGAGAGGGAAGAAACTGTATGGTTGAACTGGAGACGATTGAGGGAGTTTTTCACAACCTGGATACCTATCTCGATCAACTGCACCAACTGGCTGCGCTTCGACGGGAGGAACTGCAGGATGACTTGGTGAAACTGGGGGCCGCCAAGTACTACTTGCAGGTTGCTATCGAGTGCTGTATTGATGTGGCCAATCACATTATCGCCCGCCAGGGTTTTCGAGCGCCGGAGTCTTACGCTGACAGCTTCACCGTGCTGGCTGAGAATGGAGTCATTGAGCAGGATTTCGCTTCCACGGCCCACAAGATGACCAGGATGAGAAACCGGCTGGTACACCTCTACTGGGAAGTGGATGCGAACATTCTCTATGATGTATTGCGAAACAATCTCGACGATCTCGATCGCTTCAAGGCCTACGTCTACGGCTACATGTGTGCTCTGAAGCAGGAAAATGAGCACTAGATTACCACTCCCATAATTGGCATTGTATTCAGAGAGTTTCGTATTATATAACATTGATTACTTGACTATAAAAACATATTCGGAAGTTTCAGGCTGTTGTGCACTATATCTAGCTTTTTAATGTCATTTCTTAAGATTGCTTACGTCAATTAGGCTTCTGCTCCCCTCAATGATTGGGGTACTCTTTAAGCTTCCTTACGTAAACGAGGTTTTTGCTTCCTATTCATCGAACTGTCCTTTTGGGTTCAAGCAAAGTTGCGAGAAAAGCAAGGCCATCAACAGTTGAAGTTGATGGCCTTGTTACTATTTACTCGTTACCTCATCACTCGTTGACTGGCTAGAGCCCCGCCTCCTTCTCGACCTCGGTTAGAGCTTCCTCGAAAATGGCGAGGCCCTCGCCCGCAATGTCCTGGGGTATATTGAGGGCCGGCATGAAGCGGACGGTATTGGGGCCGCAGCCCAGGAGGAGCAGGCCCTTCTTAAAGGCACGCTGGATGACCTCGTCGCGGATCTCCGGCGCTGGCTCCTTGGTCTCCTTGTCCTTCACCAGCTCGATGCCGATCATCAGCCCCTTGCCCCTCACGTCGCCTATGCTGGGATGATCTTCTGCCATCTCGTTCAAGCGATCCATCATCCACTGGCCCACGCGGGCCGCGTTCTCCATGAAGCCACCCTCTATCAGACTGATGGTTGCCAGGGCGGCTGCGCAGCAGACGGGGTTTCCGCCGAAGGTGTTTCCGTGAGCGCCGGGCGGCCAGGTCATCAGGCTCTTGCGGGCCACCATCGCCCCGATGGGCATACCTGAGGCAATACCCTTGGCCACGCAGACGATATCTGGCGCTACTCCCCAGTGCTCAAGGGCGAACATCTTGCCGGTGCGCCCGAAACCCGTCTGCACCTCATCGGCCACGTAAAGGATGCCGTACTTTTCCATCAACGCTTTGAGCCGGCTATGCCACTCTGGAGGGGGCACCACGTAGCCGCCCTCGCCCTGGATGGGCTCGACGAAGATGGCCGCCACTTCCTCAGCAGGGACAAAGTGGCAGAAGAGGGTTTTCTCGATGTAGTCTACGCAATAGATGTCGCAGGACGGATACTTCAGGTTAAAGGGGCAGCGATAGCAGTAGCCGTAGGGCACGTGGGTCACCCCGGGCACCAGCGGCGAGAAGCCCTTGCGCTGCGCGTACTTCGATGCGGTCAGCGACAATGAACCCATGCTGCGGCCGTGGAAAGCGCCGATGAAAGCCAGCATGCGGGGCCGTCCCTTGTAGTAGCGAGCCAGCTTGAAAGCCGCCTCCACCGATTCGGTGCCGGAGTTGGTGAAGAAGACCTGCGTTTCCTCTTCGATGGGCACCAGGGCATTGAGCTTCTCCGCCAGCTTGATCTGGACCGGATAGTAGAAGTCCGTCCCGGACATGTGGAGGAACTTCTCGGCTTGCTCCTGGATGGCCTTAACCACCGTCGGGTGGGCGTGGCCTGTGGCGGTGACGGCAATGCCGGCGTTGAAATCAATGAAGCGGTTGCCGTCCACGTCCCAGACCTCTGAGCCCTGGCCGTGGTCCATCACAAAGGGGTAGGAACGGGTGTAAGAGGGAGAGATAGCGGCTGTGTCCTTCTCAACCCAGGCTTTGGCTTTGGAACCAGGTAGTTGCATTTTGTTGACCATGTTGATTTTATATCCTCCTTGATATAATAAGAGTAACGAGTAACGGGATAATGTCCCCTTCGTTACTCATTGACCGTTCATCAGCCGCCGGCGACGAGGTGAAGGACCTTTACCTCGTCGTTGTCCTCAATCGTCGTCGTTCCGAACTCGCTCCTGGGAACGACCTTGCCGTTCACCGAGACCACGATCATCGGGAAGGTGAACTTGATAGTCTTCAAGAGAGAATCCACTGCCATTCCCTCTTGCCACTCGACTTCGAACTTGTCATTAACCCGTATCATCCCGCTCTAGCCGATGTTTCGCTTTACAACTTCCACCACGTCGGGGAAGTCAATGTGCAACTGCTTGAGGGTCTCCGGGGTAGGAATGCCGTTGGGCGTCCAGCCACGGCGCTTGTAGACGGCGTCAATCAGCAACTCATACTGTTCCTCGCGGTACGCCCGCAGGGCTGCCATCTTCTCTTCGGTGGTCTTGCCCTCAGGGTCTAAGCCCACCAGTTCCTGTAGCTGCTGGTCGTATCGCTCGGCGCGGGATTCGTACTCCTCGACGGTCACCGGCCCCACGGAGCGATAGGGGATGGCATCGTGCTCGCGGGTGCCGAAACCCATCTTCAGGTTGAAGACCCGCTGGAAGTTGTACACTCTCTCGGACATGAGGATGAGGTCTTCCTTGGTCACTTCCCGCCCGGTCACGCCGGAGAAGAGCTCCACATAGTTCTGCACGTGCTCCGGCATCTTGGCCGGCTCGTCGGTCTCCGCGTTGTCCGGCGGCGAGATGTCGTTCCAGGGCAGCTTGCACAGCCCGCACAGTCCGAACCAGGTGCGCCACATGGGGAAGTAGTGTAGCGCCTCCGCTTTGTCCTCGAAGGTGGGCAACTGGTTGTTGACCATGTCCATGAAGATCAGCCAGGCCTCGTCGTGCTGCGGCCCTTTGCTGGCCAGCCCGTAGCCGCCCTGCTGAGCCAGCGATTCCTTGGTCACGTACTCCGAGTACTCCAGTCCCTTGGCCTCCATGCCGATGTCCTGCATAAACTGGGGATCGCCACCGTACTCCTCGGCGAAGATCTGCTTCATGCGACGGATGCCCTGCCCGACGATGGCGCCGAACCCCTCGCCACGACCCACCTGATGCAGCAGCTCGATGGCGGCGTCGGCGTGGCCGAAATTCAGCTCCAGTCCCCCGGCGATCTCCCGGTTGAGGATGCCCGCTTCGTAGCACTCCATGACGAAGGCGGTTGAGGTGCCGAAGGAGATGGTGTCCAAACCGTAGGTGTCGCAGTAGAAGTTGATCTCCAGCAGCGCTTCGGGGTCGAAGATGCCGCAACTGGAGCCGCAGCCAGCGATGGTCTCGTACTCCGGGCCGTCAACGATCACCGTTTGCCCTTTGTATGGTCCCGTCTGGAGCACGTACCCGTCCACGGCGTGGGAGCAACTCATGGTACAGCCCAGCCAGCAGCCGTCGGGGAGGCCCTGGGTGAACCTCTTTTCCCACACATCTCCCGTGATCTTCCCAGCCTGCGGGTGCGAGCCGAACTTGAAGTTGTGCACCGGCAGAAGATCGTAGTCGTCCATGATCTTCACCAAATAGGGTGTGCCCACGTTGCGCATCCTGTTCTGCACCGCATCGTAATCGTGGATCTCCTGGTTGATCCTGGTGCCCACCTTGCTGATGCGCTCCCTGTCTGCAGGATTGTTGGCAGTCCCCTTGCCGCCGCCGTACTTGACCACCAGGGCCTTGATCTTCTTGTCCCTGAGGACCGTGCCGATGCCGCCTCGCCCGGCCTGCTTAAAGCGCGCGCTCTTGCGGCGCACATCGTACCAACTGAAGTTTAGGCAACCGATGAGAGCGTGTTCGGCGCCGCTTCCCGCCGAGACGGTCGAGATGTCGCGCTTCTCCCGGTCGGTTTGGGCGAACATCTCCACCATCTGCTCGCCGATGAGGTGGGTGTCTACGGCTTCTTCGGTCGCCTCCTCAATTGTAACCTTCCCCTCGTTCCCGTCAATGAAGACGATCACGTCTTTCTCGGCCTGGCCCTGGATTTCGAGGGCATCCCATCCGGCGAACTTGAGCAGCGGCCCGAAGTGGCCGCCCACGTTGCTATCTATCACCGAGTGGGTCGTGGGGGAAATGCTAACCACCAGGCTCTTGCCAGCGCCGGGGTATTGGGTGGTCCCGCCGATGGGGCCGGACGAGATGACGATCTCGTTCTCTGGATCGTTCCATTTGGTGTCGCCCGTGACCCCATGCCACAGCAGCCACAGGCCAAAGCCTCTGCCGCCGGTGAAGACGTCCTTCATCTGCTGGGTCACCGGCTTGCTGGCGATGGCGTTGTCGGAGAGGTTGACGTAGAGCGTTCGGTTGGCATAGCCCTTCTCCACCTCCCCCAACTCATAATCGAACTCGGCCAGCACCTTGTGGGCCTGCCTCATCTTTTGGATGTCTTTAGTGCTCATAACCCATCTCCTTTGATGTTGATTTGGAAGCGGTCTAAAGGATAGTACAACTGGGGGAAAAAGTCAACTCTGGGAGATGTTCTGCGTCTCCGGCAGCAGTGCCTGGTGGAAGGGCGTGTTGATGAAATGCCGCAGCTTCCCCTCGCTGTGGCCTGAGCCTCCGTAGCGCAGAGCTGAATCGTCGGGTTCAGGGCGTCGAGTGGTGAAGGCGGCCCAGACGTATTGTTGGAAAGAGAGTTCCGTCAAGGTTACTCCCGTGTTGCAACTGATCTGTCACAATGAATCATAGCTTGAAGTAATCATCTGCTTCGTTAGCGCCAACTGCCCTTAAAAGATACGTGTGCCCCGTCTCAACCCAGTTAGTCGTCAGGGATCTCTGTAGCTTCCAGGAGATTCCGTGCGGTTTCTCGTAGTTCAGGATCGTTGCTCAGCTCGAGCACTTTCTCGAAATCCACTCTTGCCTTGGCACGATCAGGGACATCTAGGTAGGCTACTCCTCTCGCTTTGTAGGCCCGCGCATAATTCACATCAAGGTCAATTGCTGCGGAGTAGTCCTTGATCGCCTGCTCCAAGTTGCCAAGCATATGTTCAGCCAGCCCCCGGTTATAATATGCTTCAACTTTGCAGCACGTAGCTGTCTCTTCTGGAAGCGTTTGCACTACTACGTCATAATCATGAACTGCCATATCATACTTCTTCTGTCGGTAGTATACGTTGCCGCGATTGACATAGACTTCTGCAAGGTTAGGGTCTAGCTCAAGCGTCGTATTGTAGTCTGAGAGCGCTTGCTCCAGGTTGCCAAGGTCACTGTTGACTTCGCCCAATCTAGCATATACTGATGTTAGCAGTGCCTCTTGATCCCTTGGTGTTAACTCCAATGCAATGCCGGCGTCCTGTCTGGCCTCATCATATCTTGCCAGACTGGCGTATACATCGGCACGGTAGATGTAGATGGTTGCGGCAAGATCGGGCTTCAGTTTGAGTGCCTCATTGAAATCTGAGAGCGCTTGCTCTAAATTTCCCAGATTCCTATGGGCTATTCCACGGAGCGCATACGTATTTGATAAATGAGGCTCAAGTTGTTTCGAGTCAAGTTGTAGTGCAGTGTCTAGGTCTTCCACGGCCTTATCATACCTTTCCAGATCTAGGTATACCTGGCCTCGCATGGCGTACGCGCCAGCAAGATCCGAGCCTATTTCAATCGCTTTGGCATAGTCTGCAAGTGCGTGTTCCAGGTTGCCTAGATGTCGATGGACATTTCCTCGGTTCACATAGGCCATTCCGTTCGTCGGATTCAGCTCCAGTGCGGTGTTGCAGTCTCTGAGAGCTTCTGCATATTGTTCAAGATCGTAATGCGCAACACATTTGCCATCATAAGCTTTGTCAATCTCCTGATTTTTCTGTGTTTCTCCAAGCTCTATCGTTGTCGCAAAGTCCTGCAGTGCCAGGCCAGGCTGCCCAGATTTCAAATAGGCCCATCCCCTGTTACCATAAGCCTGCATGAATGCTGGATCAAGCCTGATAGCTTCGCCATACTCCTTGATGGCTTCTTCGTAATGAGAGGAGTCTGACAGAGCATTCCCGAGTACATAATGCGCCGCAGCGAAATCAGGCTTCATTTCGAGGGCCTTCCGGAGGTCCTGGATTGCTCGCTCGTATTGTTCAAGATCGTCATAGGCTTTGCCGCGTCCGTAGTACGCGAAATGCTGCTGGGGATCGATTCCGATGGCCTGGTCAAATGCCTTAACAGAGTCGCTATAGTCACCCTCCGCGTAGTAGATCTGTCCGAGCGCTACAAGAACAATATAAGTCACCCCTGTGGGGACATCCTCTCTGAGCAGCTTGCCGGGATCCTTTGAATCGATAGGTATCTCGGGCATGTCGAACCTTAGCCCGTATCCCTCTCTCTCCAGGACGGTCAGATTGATCTTAAGGCCGAAACTATCATACCATCCCCAGACTATGACTTGTGCACCATAGCGACTGCCCAACTCCTCTGCAGCGTCCTCTGACCCCTCCATCACGGTTTCGCGGATAAGCTTAACGCGCACATCGGGTACCTTGTTGTCAACAGCAATGTCCGCTAGGTGCTGTGCGATTCTCTCTTCGACTTTGTAGTCGGGTTCGCCACTGAACTCCGCTATGAGGACGAGACCCCTTTCGGTAGTCATAGTGGGGGTGGCGACTGGAGAAGAGGTGGCTACCTGGGTGACGGGCACAATTGGGAGTGACGCAGGCTGTGGACCAAGATCGAACACGTTGTAGAGAGTGGCAATGACACCGGCTACTGTAGCAATACCACCAACAATGACGAAAAGCGATTCCCACCACTTGATGTCGCGCTGTTTAGCTTTCTGCCGACTTGCCTTCCGAGTAGACTGCTTGCCTCTTGACCTTTTGCGTGCCATGTCTTCCACCTCCAGCGCCTAGACGGCCCGGAGTTCACCGGTTAGTCTACGCACTAATGTATCTGTCGGCTACCTATTGGTAGTTTGACTGCCAACAGTGTCCAGTGCCTTCCCGAGTGTCGAATTGTCTAGCACCCCAAACCACTCCTCATCTAACAAGTCCACGATCTTCACTGCCACCGGGCGCCATTGGAACCGCTGACAAAACTCTGAACACACTGCGCCAGCGCCCTCATGCCACTCAGTGTTTCAGTGATTCTCCAACCGCTCACGGACGAAGTCGCGGATGTGGTCTGCTCTGGCGAGCGCATCGCGGGCATCCTCACGTGTGCAATCGAAGGGGTACCCTGGATATCGTACCTCCACCGAATAGGGGTTGAGCATGCGACAGTCCGCCTCCAATTCTCCAAAGGCGTTGTCCTCGCCTCGGCAGGCGTTGAGGATCTCCAGCAGGTCGTGCACCTTCCGGAACGTTACTCCCCGCCACGCCAGGTATCCCTTGAGGTACTTTTCCGCTCCCTGCTGAGCCAGGAAGCAGATGGTCTCTGGTGGTCCTGGGATGCCTGCCAGCAGCGTGGCTGATGTCAAGTCGGTGTCCGCTTTGTCGAACCACTCACGAGCTTGTTCCCGTTCATTCGCGCTCATAGAGCACCCTCCCCTCCTGCATGATCTCCTGAATGAAGAAGTCTCCCAATGCCAGCCGCTGGGTTAGTTCTTTAGGTGTGTACACCAGGGGATCAAGCGCCAGGTAATGGTCTGGCGAGTAGACCAACTCGTAGACCTCTCGCATGCGATCCAAGGGGCGCTTGCTGGTTTCCTTGACGATAAGCAAGTCTATGTCGGAATCTTCGCCGAAGTCGCCCCGGCCGCAGGAGCCAAACAGGATGACCTTGTCCGGAGCATAATGCTCTTGTAGTATGATGACAACCCGCTCGATTTCGCGCTGGTATCGCTCTCGCAACGGTGTCGGGTTGCCAGCTTCTTCCCTACTGTTAGGCTTTTCTTGTTCTATCATTGTAAATCACTCCTCATGTTGCACCAATAGCGCAGCATCGGCCGGTCGGGCAACTCGGCCACGTCAAACAGTTGCGGTTGGGTAGATTGGGTATCGGCCATGATACGACTCCTCCCCGACGCAATGATACCCCGGCACGCCAAGTCTGGCAACCTCACTTTGCCGCAACGGATAGGAGCGGATAAGCGGATACGTCCAAACTCCCATCCGTTTATCCGCTGTTTATCCGTGGCGTCATCAACGCCCGCCGCACCATGTCCAGCGCCCGGTTCACCAGCCAACCTGTGGCCCGCTCGGTGTGCCCTCCGTACTGGAAGGTCCGGACGTCCACCTCCTGGCCTGTGTCCAGGGCGATGTGCATGGGGTGGCGCTCTGCTGGATCGTCGGCGATGGGGGCTCGCACCCACACCGCCAGGCAGAAATCCACTTCCAGAAAGGCGCGTCCCTCCCGCGCCGCTGCCTGGGCTGCCTGGGCCGAGA
>CAYNWI010000024.1:0-14822 GCA_964400825.1 uncultured Anaerolineae bacterium
CGGGAAGACGGCGTTGTCTATCAACTCGGCCAGGTCCTCGTCGGTGGTCATGATCGCCGCTCCGCGAGGACCAAAGAAGGTTTTGTGGGTGGTGAAGGTAGTGACGTCGGCGATGCCCACCGGGTTGGGATACGCCCCGGCGATGGCCAGCCCTGCCGTGTGAGCGATGTCGGCCATGAGCAGTCCCCCGCAAGCGTCGGCTATCCGTTTGAACTTCTCCCAGTCGGGGGCCCAGGAGTAGGAGGTGAATCCGGCCACGATGATTTTGGGTTTGTGTTGGAGGGCCAGCTCCATGATCTGGTCGTAGTCCAGCTTCTCGGTGGCCCTGCTGGCGGCGTAGGAGACGACGTTGTAGCGGCGGCCGGAGATGTTGAAGGGGCTGCCGTGGGTGAGGTGTCCGCCCTGGGGCAGAGCCAGACCCATGATGGTGTCGCCTGGGTCGAGGAGGGCCCCGTAGACCGACAGGTTAGCGGGCGAGCCAGAGAGGGGCTGGACGTTCACGTAGATCTCGTTGGCGCTCACCCTCTCGTTGGCGAAACATGCGGCCACCCGCCGCTGGGCCAGGCACTCGATGAGGTCCACGTAGTCAACCCCCTTGTAGAACCGCCGGTCCGCGTAGCGCCGGTAGTTAGCCAGCTCGTGGTCGAACTGGAGCAGCAGTTCTTCCTCGTCGCGGGTCATCTGCAAGCGGGGGTAGCCCTCCGCGTAGACATTGTTGAACACGCTCCCCAGCGCCTCCCGAACCGGCTTCGGGCAGTAGCTCTCCGAGGGGATCATGATCAGCTTCCTGGCCTGCCTCTCCTCCTCGAAGGCGATCAGGTCAGCTACATCGGGATCCACCTCGGCCAGGTCCTTGCCAAAGACGAGGTCCCAGTACTCTTGGTTCTTCTCTGCTGTTTTCATTTGGCAAACTCCTTTGTTTGATTGGGATTAAGAAACCTCTGATAGCCACAAGATCACTCAATACGCTCATTCGACAAGGACATCGCTGTAGCGTATGTCCTCTTGCCGAACATCTCTAACATCTGTTGTTGCTATTGCTCTTCCCCTCTAGTGTTCGTAGCCATCTCTCCAATTGTTCGATCACCATCGTCTGTGGCTTTCCATCCCCTTTCTCTCGCTCTCTACCCTCACTCTCCGCCCCCATTATCGGCTTCCCATCCAGCGTCCCCGTCTGCCAGAACTCGATAAGCCTCTCAATGAGCGCCCTGGCCGCTTCCACTTGTCCTTTCTCTACCACCCCCTTCGCTTTCCCAATGATGTTCTCCACCGTCTCATCCAACAGGTAGCGATTAAAGTGCAGGGCGAAGGTCATTGCCTCAGCATACTTGGTGAACGCTTCCTCGCTTTTTTCTTCATCAAGCAGCACACTGGCCTGTATCAACCACAACTTTGCTAACTGGTCCCAATATCCGTACTCCCTTGACAGTCTCTCTGCCTCCTCGGCATACCGAGGCATTTCTGCTGGGGTGCCTTTAGCGGTATGCATGTCACAGAGAAGTACCAAGGCTTCAGCAGCATGTCGAAGCCGATTCTGTCCGCGAGCTAACCTGTAACTTTCAAGGTAGCGCTGTTCCGCCTCCTCCCATCTGCCTTGTGCTTGATAAACTCTACCAAGCAATGACGTTACTACTTCGAGCAGAAAGTCGTTCTTTGCTTCGCAAAATACTTTAACAGCGTACTCAAAGCGACGCTTAGCCTCTTCTAGATCGCCTCTTTCAAGATACACTCTTCCCAAAGCAAATGTGCTTTGAGCCAATAATTCTCGAAGGTGTATATACTTTGGAAGCTTTTCCTCGGCCCATTCGCTTCGGAGAACTGCCATACTTTTCTTATACCTCGCAAAGGCCATATCCCACATATCAGCAAATCTATAGGCATCTCCCAAGGCAACGAGGTTTTCCACTTCCTTTCCTTTTACCTCCAACTTATCATATTCCTCAAAGCTTTCTATCGCTTCGGTTATTCTACCTGCTCGACGATAAATAATACCCATTCGATGAAAAATTGCTCCCTTCATATAATCTGAAGTAGCGACTTCAAGTGCTCTTCTCATCATCTCTAATGCCGTTTCTGAGTACCCCATGCTTTCATAAACTTCCCCCATTCCTTGAAAGGCGATAGCCTCTGCATTTCTGCCCCCGACACCTTCGGATATTTTTTGCATTTTATCATAATATCGAAGCGCTTTCGAATGTTCACCTAATTCTAAACACCTCCACCCAAGGTGGCTCGCTATTCTTGCCTGAAGAGTAGTGCCCTCTATCTCAGGGTTACCATAGAGTTTTGAGAAAACCTGCTCTGCTCTACGTTTGCCTTTAGTGGTAGTCCTTAGCAGCATTGCCTTTGCATAATTTGCCCAGTTTACGATCTCGTCTTCTACCGCATATTCTTCAAGTAGGCCAGCTAACCCATTGCAATAATCGACTCGGTCAAGTCGCCACGCTAGATCAAACTCCTTATCAAATAACCGGAGTCCTTCTTTCCTATTCAACCTCAGCCGATGGTACACTCTCTCCAGCATCAGCCGTTGCCACTCCTCGCTGAACTTACGCCCCGTCTGCTCGATCTTCTGTAATCTTTTTTCATAGAACTTGGCTGCTCGCTCATTAAGCTCAATGTACTGGGCTGGATCGTCTCTTTGCCACTTGTCGAGAAGGAGCTGGCGCACAATCTCGTGATACTCGTAGCCACTGGGAGAATGAGGCTTCACAAAACAGCGGTATTGGATTATCTTGTCCAGCAACGCCTGGCTGCCATCCTCTACTTCCTTCAGCGTCCTGATCATCCCTGCATCGAACCAGCGAGGAACAGCGCAAAGCCATACTGCTTCCACCACGCCTTTGTCTAACCGCTCCCAGACTCGCTTCATTAGCAACTCTGTTCTCATCCTTTCGTCGAGTTCGCCTTTGAGAACAGGGAACATTTCCTTGGACACTCGCTCTCCCCTCTTGACGCTCTCGGCGATCAAGATCGCCGCTAGACCCACACACAGGGGATGGCCTTTAGTATAGTCCAGGACAGCCATTGCCAGTTCACCGTCCACAGCCTCCATCTCTATCCTTATCTCTATTGCCAGGCGAGGTTTGATCTCCTCGACAGAGAAATACCGAAGCTCGTGAGGGCTGATGACCCTCTCCCAGCCGTCGCGCCAAATCAGCCTGTTCCACCCGGCGACAACCGCCATCAGGTTCGGCAAGCTCCCATCCTTCACCTCAGCCAGCAACTTCTCTCGCAAAAAGTTGGCTAATGCAGTATCCTGTACCCTCTCGAAGGTGTCGAAGAGCAAGATCATTTGCTTTTCCTTGACCAGTTGCGCCAGGCACTCCAGAAATTTACCGACCGCTTCGTCCTTTTTCTTCTGGAGTAGAACCGTTTTGCTCATATCGTCTAGTGACGGATACTCCCTTTGTTGCTGTGCTCTAAACTCGATGTACTCTTGCAATTTATCACTGAAGCTAACGAAATACTCCTCTCCCAATTGGCGTTGGATAGCATTGAGAAATGTTAGTGGTTCATAAGAGGCTTCGCGGAAGTCAATCGTTGCCCATACAGCACCTGCGTCTTGGCACTCCTTCGCCAGCCTATTCACCAACCACGATTTGCCAATGCCCGGAGCGCCGTAAATGGACATGATCCGCTCTGCTGTGTTTCCTTGGAGCATCTCTTGGAGCCAGGTGATCTCCTCCTCTCGGCCAACAAAGTCCTTTGGCACGGTTATAATGGGACGTATCGGCTCTATCCTCTTACGACGCCATCGCCGCCAGAGGACGAAGCCCACTATCGCTAGTGCAACTGCGACGACGATCACCAGTATTAGTGTCAGGCTGATCCCGCCGAACCAAGGGAGTGAGATGCCAGGCAGTCTACCAGTCAACACTGCCCATATATAGCCGATTGCAGCGATGATCGCCGCCACGATTAATTCGTCGAGGACACTGTAGAAGCGCTCTTTGAGCCATTGGGAGAAACGACCTCGTCTCTTCATGCTTGTTCCTTCAGGCTAAATCCCTCAGCGGTTACCAGTGTATTCAGGTGTTCAGTGTTTCAGTGTTTCCACATGCCTCACCAAATCTTCCCCCCTGGCCCAGGCCGCCTCCACCAGGGCGTACAATCCGCCGGAGACCAGGGAGTGGCCGCCCAAAACAACGGGGATGGGGGCTTCGATGGCCGCCTCGGTGAAGCGGCGCACCCAGGGGTCGTTGATCTTTTCCGGTCGGCGCAAGTCAGAGTAGAAACGATCGGCGGCGGGCGGCCAGATCCGCCGGTGGGCGAAGAGGACACGGCTGTCTAAAAAAGCGGCCTGGCTCATTTTCGCCAGGGTAGCGAAGAATTTCTCCAGCCCCACCTCCTCCAGATAGAACCCCAGCAGGGACAGGGCCTCGCCCCGCGCCTGGCGACCACTGGCGCGCATGCCCCGCTCCTCGGAGAACAGGCGCACCTGGCAGGCTGTCTCCTGCTCCAGGTAGGCCCAGGTCGAGGCCGACACTCGCCCCGCCACCAGAACCTCGGCGTCACGGTCGGTGAGAAATTCCAACGCTTGCTCGATGTGGGAGGTATCCAGCTCCAGGCTGTCCAGATAGCGTCGCGTGTGAGGCCCCACATCGGGGTGGGGCTTCAGCGTCATCAGGTCAGTGGGGGTGTCTACATCCAGTTGAGTGGCGGCGCTACGGGGCAGCTCCCTGCATGGCAGACCAGCCTGCTCCACCAAAAGCCAGGCGAGGTCATTGTCAACAGTCGGGGGTTCTATGGATTCGATGGCCTGAGCAGGGGCAAAGGCGGCGAAATCGGTGGAGTAGAAGTTATTGGCGATGACGAGCTCGTCGGCGGAGAGGAGGGTCTGGGCGATGCGACCAATGTCCTCGGCGGAGAGCAGGGCGCTGCTTCCACCCCCGACGTAGAAGACCTTTTCCATGCCCTGTTTGGTGATCAGCTCTCGCAATCGTTTTCCGAAGTGGAATTCTTCGCCTGGTGCTCCCAGTTCGATGCGCACTGGCTTCCCTCGTAGCTTCTCAGCCAGGGAAGCGGAATTGGTAGCCAGTACGATCGGGCCGATGGCTTCGACAGAGAGGGCTCTCTCTACGGTGTCCAGGGTGATGGCCTGACGGGCCAGGGCTACCATCCTTTCCACTTCGCTCCTCTCGCTGGAGCCTGTCATTATCACCAGGGACACCTTCGAACCGGGCATATCGAGTTCACCTGATCTTGAGGAATGTTGGATATTGGGTATTAGAGATTATAAACCCCGACTTGGTTTTTGTCAAAAGGGGAACTTTTGCGGTAGACCCTGGTCACCCGCGGCAGGATGCTGGTGGTCACTTCGTAGTTGATGGTCTCGGCCCAGGCGGCCACTTCCTCAGCGCTGATCTCTTCGTCGCCTTGCCGCCCCAGCAGCACCACCTCGTCGTGCTGCTGCACGTTGGGGATGTGGCTGATCTTCACCACGAACTGATCCATGCACACCCGGCCCACGATGGGGGCCCGCTGACCGCGGATGAGCACCTGCCCTCGGTTGGAGATCAGGCGGTGATAGCCGTCGCCGTAGCCGACGGGCACCAGGGCCACCAGGGTAGGCTCACTGGTCGTGTAGGTGCAGCCGTAGCTGATGGAGGAACCAGTCGGGAGGGTGCGAACTCGGGCCACCCGGCTCTTGAGGGTCATGGCCGGGCGCAGGGGAATGGTCGGCTCCACTTCATTCGAGGGGCGCAGGCCGTAGAGGACGATGCCGCAGCGTACCATGTCCAGGTGGGTCTCGGGCAGGTCCAGGGTGGCCGCGCTATTGGCCGCGTGTTGGATGGGGATGGTGAAACCCGCTCGCTCTAGCCTTTTCACCACTTCGAGGAAGATCTCGAACTGTTGAAGAGTGTATGACTTGTCTGCCGCGTCGGCCAGGGCGAAGTGGGTATAGACGCCCTCCAGGCTGAGGCCGGGCAACTCGGATATGGCCCGGACGAAGTCCACAACTTCATCAGGCAGGAGACCGAAGCGGCCCATCCCTGTGTCTATCTTGACGTGGATGGGGAGCCCCGCTCCTCTTTCCCCCCCAGAGTTGGGGGGGACGAAGGGGGGGCGAGAAGCCGCAACGGAGAGGGCCTGGGCCTGCTCTGGATCGTTGACCGTGGGGGTCAGGTGCCAGCGGACGATGGTCTCCGCCTGGGCCGGCAGGGTGTAGCCCAGGATCAAGACGGGAGCTGTGATCCCCGCCTGGCGCAACTGCACGCCTTCCAGAGCGCGATTCACCGCCAGGCGGCTGGCCCCATTATCCAGAGCTGTTTCAGCTACCTGCACCGCGCCATGGCCGTAGCCGTTGGCCTTGACCACGGCCATCAACTCCGTTTTCTCTCCAATGAGCCTCTTGAGTTCTCGCGCATTATGGGCGATGGCATCCAGGTCTACCTCGGCCCAGGTCAGGTTCTCCACCACTTTGCCTCCCCCTGTTTGCTCGTATCGTAAATAGATCAGGCTCTTTATGAACGAAAACCCTGGGCCTGATCTCTTTAACCGAAGTATGTAGCTCACAGAGGATCGCCAGACTTCGCCGTGAGCCTTCGGCCTGAGTTCAGGTCGAAGGCTCAGTCGAACGATTCCCGCCCAAAGCGGGGATCTGGCAACTCCTGGCGAGCGGTTGGGTCATCCTCCCAGGTAAGCTCTCTTTACCTCCGGGTTTTCGGACAGTTCCTCGGAGCTTCCCTCCAGCACCACGTTTCCAGTCTCCAACACGTAGCCACGACTGGCGAAGCGCAGGGCCATGCGGGCGTTCTGCTCTACGAGGAGGATGGTTGTTCCTTCCTGGTTGATGTCTTTCAATGCCTCGAACAGGCTCATCATCAACACGGGGGCCAACCCCATGGAGGGCTCGTCCAGCAACATCATCTTCCTCCCGCTCATGAGGGCCCTTCCGACGGCCAGCATCTGCTGTTCCCCACCGCTCAAGGTGCCGGCCTTCTGGGCCTCCCTTTCTGCCAGGCGGGGGAAGAGCGAGAAGACCATCTCCAGATCCTGCGCGATCTCTGGGCCATCCTTGCGGGCGAAGGTAGCCAGCCTGAGGTTCTCCATGACCGTCAGGTTGCCGAAAAGCCGTCTTCCCTCAGGGACGTGGGAGATGCCCAGTTCACTGACTACCTTGTCGGCAGGATAACTGTTTAGATCTTTTCCCAGGTAGGTCATCTTGCTTCCTGGTTCGGCGGGAACCAGGCGGGAGATCGCCCGCAACGTCGTGCTCTTGCCGGCCCCGTTGGCCCCGATGATGCACACAATCTCGCCTTCGTCTACCTGGAAGCTTATGCCGTGGAGGGCTCTGATCCCTCCGTAACTAACTTTGAGATTCTCCACTGATAGCAGCATCAGGCTATCCCCTCCTTGCCCAGATAGGCATCAATGACCCTGGGGTTGCTTCGGATTTCTGCCGGGGTGCCCTCGGCGATGACTTCCCCAAAGTCCAGGGTCTGGATGATCTCGCAGAGGTCCATGACTACTTTCATCCTGTGCTCGATGAGGAAGATGGCCAGCCCCAGCTCGTCTCGTACTCGCCGAATGACTTCCATCATCTCTACCAACTCTTCCGGGTTCATCCCTGCGGTGGGCTCATCCAGGAGCAAAAGTTGGGGTTCAGAGGCCAGTGCCCTGGCCATCTCCACCCTTCTCTGGACGCCGTAGGGCAGGTTAATCACCACCTGGTCCGCATCGTGTTTGATTCCCACCATTTCCAGAAGGTTATAGGCTATCTCCTCGATCTCGGCTTCTTCCCTGTGGCGCTTGGATGTGCCGAAGAAGGCACCGATCAATCCGTAGTGGATCTTCGAATAGCGGGCCAGCTTCACGTGATCCAGGACGGTCATGTGCCTCCACAGGCGTAGGGTCTGGAATGTCCGGCAGACGCCCTGGGCAGCGATCTGGTAAGGCTGAAGTCCCACCAAATTCTGGCCATTAAAGATGATTTCCCCCTCAGTAGGCGGGTAGATGCCTGTGATGAGGTTGAAGATGGTGGTCTTTCCCGCTCCGTTGGGGCCAATCAGCCCTCTGACCTGGCCTGGCTCGATCTCCAGATCGTAGTCGTAGACGGCCCGCAGACCGCCGAAGAAGTGGGTCATGTTGTTGACTTGAAGCAGGGCCACGTTTCACCTCTCTTTCCCTGGCACTCGCCTGGGCTGCAAAAGATCCTCGATGTTGACCTCCGTGAAGGCAATCAGGCCCGTTGGCCGCCGGATCATGAGCACGATGAGCAGCACGGGAATCACGATCCACTTGAAGAGCTCCAGAGGACGGAGCACCTCCATCAGGAGCTGGAGGCCGGCCGCGCCGGCGATGGAGCCGACAACCGAGTTCAACCCGCCCAGATAGACCATCGCCAGCACCTCGCTGAGCTTATACACGCCAAAGGTGCCGGGGTTGATGTAACCGATCACGTGGGCGAAGAGCCCACCTGCCACGCCAGCCCAAAAGGCGGCGAAGAGAAAGGTCACGATTTTCGTGTGCCGGGTGTTAACCGTCATGGCACTGGCAGCGATTTCGTCATCTCGCACGGCACACATTGCTTTTCCGATCGTGGAACGCGTGAAGTTGTAGATCATCCACAGGCAGATCGCCGTCCATACGAACACGGTGGGTAGATTAGCCCACTTCGGCTGGTTCATGAAGCCGCGAGGCCCGCCGATGATTTCCAGGTTCTCGATCACGCTCTTGACGATGAACATGAACGCCAGGGAAATGATGGCCAGATAGTCACCCCTGGTGCGGAAGGAGGGGATGGCCACCACCAGGGCTCCCACGGAGGCCAGCAGTCCGCCAGCGATCAGGGTGAGGGGAAACAGAAACGGCCCCAGGGCCGGAGGGAGAAGTGACGTCCCGAACACGTCGTCGTTGACGAAGAGCAAGACGGTCAGGACCGAGGCGCCGTAAGCCCCCAGTGCCATGAACCCAGGGTGAGAGCAGGAGAATTCCCCCATGTAGCCATTCACCAGGTTCAGGCTGAGGGTGAGGATAATGGATATTAGGATAAACTTTAGAAAGAGCACTCGGTAAGCACTGATGTCTCCCCACAAGTGCATTGTGGCGTAGAACAGCCCCAGGTGGACGATCAGTGAGACCCAGAGGGGAAACCTGTCGAGGAGCTGCTGGGCCAGCCTGTTGGCCAGGGGTGCGCTCAGGCGGGCGACGACCAGGGTCGGCAGGACGTAGACCAGGAGGACGTAAGCCACTGCACTGGGAATCAGCGCGGGCTTAGTCAGCATGATCCGCAGGCCGAACAGGCCGGGGATATTGGACAGACCGAGGGCTAGAGCCAAGGGGCGGCCTACTGCTTGCTCGATCACCACTGTCAAGAGGGTCCCCAAAAGCCAACCCAGTAGCGGAATCTGGGCTAGTTGCGACCGAACCTTCGCCAGCGGCGTGTTTTTCGTTATCGCTTCTGCGGGCGGTCTCTCTCGTACTTCCATCTCGATTTCTCCTTCCTCCAACTCACAACCTGAGGTGGGCACTGTAAGGCTCACCAAAGAAACCATGCGGCCTGAAGGTCAGAATGAGCAGGATGATCGAATAAGCGATCACGTCGCGCAGCGTAGAGGGGAAGACCGCAGCCACAAAAATCTCGATGAATCCCAACAGGAACCCAGCCAGTGCCGCTCCCAGGATCGAGCCTCTTCCCCCCAGGATCGCGGCCACGAAGGCCTTCCACCCGATCAGCAGGCCCATGTAGGGATTAAGAACGGGGTAAGCGATGCCGAAGAAAATCCCCGCTGCGGCTGCCAGGGCTGAGCCGAGGCCGAAGGTCAGCGCGGCGATGGTGTTCAGCGGCACCCCCATCAGGGGGACGACGACGAAGTCGTAGGCCATAGCCCGCATGGCCATGCCCCACTTGCTCCTGCGGACGAACTGGTGCAAAGCGAGCGTGAGCAACAGGGAGAGGAAGACGATCATGATCTTCGTGTTGGTTACGGTGACCGGCCCGAGCTGATAACCCTGCGTCTCGATCAGGATGGGGAACTTGCGCCGTCGGGCGCCCAATAGAGCCAGGTTACCCGTCTCCAGGACGATGCCTATCATCAGACCAGTGATCGCAGCCGAGGCGCGAGGGACTCCCCGCAGGGGTCTGTACCCTACCCTTTCGACGAGCATTCCTACAAAAGACGTCAGGAACATGGAGAGGATGATAGTCAGCACAAGGATCAACCAGTTGGGCAGGGCAACGATTCCCAGCGAGGCGAAGGCTACCAGTCCGCTCGAGACGAAGAATCCAATGTAGGCTCCCACCATGAAGATGTCACCGTGGGTGAAGTTGAAAAGCATCAGCACGCCGTAGACCATGGAGTAGCCCAGGGCGATCAGGGCGTAGAAGCTGCCCCACTGTAAAGCGTTTAGCACGTGTTGAAAAAACGTAGCCAGAGTCACCTACGTACCTCCCTCGGAAAAAAGAGACAAGGAGAGGGGGTGAGGGGGTGACAAGGAGACAAGGAGATTCTCCCCTTCCCCTTGTCTCCCCCTCTCCGTGTCTGGTCTATGGGCAAGCCGACTTGTAGAACTCGAACTCGTGAGCCTCGTTGATCTTGACGATGACCGCGCACTTGATGGGGTCACCCTCTTCGGTGAAGGTCATCTTGCCCGTGATGCCATCGAAGTCCTTGATCTTGGCCAGGGCATCGCGGATGCACTTGCGATCCACCGCGAGGTCGCCAGTGAGCTTGCCGCAATCCTGGATGGCCTGCTGGACGATGTGTGCCGTGTCCCAGGTCAAAGCCGCCACGTCGTCCGGGACGTAGCCATACTTCTCAGTGTAGCGGTCAATGAACTCCTTGGTAGCGCCTTTGGCCCCGGCGGCGGCGTAGTGGGTTGAGAAATAGCACCCTACGCAATCGTCGCCGCAGAGCGGCATCAGCTCCGCCGAGCCCCAGCTATCGCTACCGACGATGGGCTTTTCCCACCCCAGCTCGTGGGCCTGCTTGACGATCAAAGGCACCTCGGAGTAGTATTGGGGAGTGAAGAGGAACTCGGCGCCCGAGCCCTTGATCTTGGTCAACTGAGCGCTGAAGTCCACGTCCCCACTGGTGAAGGTCTCAAAGGACACCACCGAGCCTTCACCATGGATGCCCTCCCAGGCCGACTTGAAGAACTCGGCCAGGCCCTTGGGATAGTCGCTGGCCACGTCGTAGAGCACCGCTGCCTTGGTGAACCCGAATTCCTCGGTGACGAAATTGGCCACCACCGGCCCCTGGAAGGGGTCGAGGAAGCAGGCACGGAAGACCCAGGGCCGATCTTTGGTGGTCCTGGGGTTGGTGGACCAGGGGCTGATGCACGGCGTCTTGTTAGCGTCCGCGACCTCGCCGGTGGGGATGGCCTGCTGACTGGAATAGGCGCCGATGATGGCCAGCACCTCGTCCTCCACGATCAGCTTCGTCGCCGCTGCCGCGGCGGACTCGCCCTTGTACTCGTTGTCCTCGTGAATCACGTCGACCTTGTACTTCACCCCGCCAACGTCCAGGCCACCTGCTGCTTCGACGTCCTCGACCCACATATTCAGGGTATACTTGGCCCCCTCCCCCACCTTGGGGTTGGCGCCGGTGATGGGAGCGTCATCGCCGATCTTGATCACTCCTCCGTAGGGGACCTTAGGCGCCTGCTGGCACGCCGACAACATGGTGATAAGCAAGGCCAGCACTAAAAACGGAACTGCTACTTTCTTGAACATTTGAGTCTCCTCCTAGGGGCATATTCTAGCCCAGGACTCGTCCTGGGCATTTGCGAAGGGAAAAGAGGGGGGACAGCCCGACATTCCCCTGGCTACGACTACAGTTGGTGTCCAATATCACCTCCTTGTTGTCTGTTTATTAGGTGGGTGGGATACTCTGGGTTCAACGATTGAGGAAAACGGAGAACCTTCGACTGTAACGAGAATTGCTTATCAAGCAGGAAACTTAGCGGGGGTATCAGCATCGCCCTTGATCACTTATATCGTTGAGAATAAGGATAGAGGATCAGTAGATGGAAATTCTGAAGCAGAGCGGGCTCCCACGCCTGCGAATGGGCGGCGTGGGAGCCGCCTCCGCTAATAATTTTCCATCTACTGAGGATAGCGAAAAATCACTGGTGGGTATTATAATGGCAAAGTATTGTCTTGTCAAATGAGTTTTCACTTTAACATCGGGATGCGCACTCCGTGCTGCCTGGCGAACTCGATGGCCTGCGGGTATCCGGCGTCGGCGTGACGCATGATGGCCATACCCGGATCGTAGGTCAGTACCCGCTCCAGTCGCACTGCTGCCTCTGGCGTGCCGTCGGCGACGATGACCTGCCCCGCGTGCTGGGAGTAGCCGATGCCTACCCCGCCGCCGTGATGGAAGCTGACCCAGGTCGCCCCACCCACGGCGTTAAGGGCGAAGTTGAGGAGTGCCCAATCGGAGATGGCGTCGGAGCCGTCGCGCATGCCCTCGGTCTCGCGGTTGGGCGAGGCGACGCTGCCGCCGTCCAGGTGGTCGCGGCCGATGACGATGGGGGCTTTGATCTCGCCGCTGGCCACCGCCTCGTTGAAGGCCAGGCCCGCCCTGGCCCGCTCGCCGTAGCCCAGCCAGCAGATGCGGGCGGGCAATCCCTGCCAAGCCACCTCTTCGGCGGCTAGCCGGATCCAGCGCGCCAGGTGCTTATCCTCCGGGAACAGCTCCAGGATGATGCGGTCGGTGACGTAGATGTCCTCCGGAGCGCCCGACAGCGCCACCCAGCGGAAGGGCCCCTTCCCCTCGCAGAAGAGGGGGCGGATGTAGGCGGGCACGAAGCCGGGGTAGACCCACTTGCCGTTCGGGTCGCCGCCGACCTTGGCCTCGGTGTAACCGGCGTTAAAAGCTTGCTGGCGCAGGTTGTTGCCATAGTCGAAGACCACCGCGCCCCGCTTCTGGAACTCCAGCATGGCCTCCACGTGGGCGGCCATGGATTCCATGGAGCGCCGGGCGTACTCATCGGCATCCTTGTGACGCAGCTCTACCGCCTCCTCCAGGCCGATGCCACGCGGGAGGTACATCAGCGGGTCGTGGGCCGGCGTCTGGTCGGTGACCACGTCGGGCACCACGCCGCGCACCACCAGCTCCGGGAGGACGTCGGCGGCGTTGGCGATGAGGCCGATGGACTTCGGCTCCTCCCGTTCCAGTGATTCCTCGACCAGAGTCATGGCCTCTTCCAGCGTGTCCACCACCACGTCCACGTAGCGGGTATCGAGCCGCCGCTGCGCTCGCCGGGGATCAATCTCCACGATCAGTCCCACTCCTTCGTTCATGGTGATGGCCAGTGGCTGCGCCCCTCCCATCTCCCCCAGCCCGGCGGTGAGGACGAACTTCCCCTTGAGGCTGGGCCAGCCCTGGGCGTGGGCCAGCGATCCCAGCGTCTCGTAGGTGCCCTGCAGGATGCCCTGGGTGCCGATGTAGATCCAGGAGCCAGCGGTCATCTGGCCGTACATGATGAGCCCCTCTTTCTCCCACCGGTCGAAATTCTCCTGCGTGGCCCAGGCGGGGACAATGTTGGAGTTGGCCAGCAGAACGCGGGGCGCGTCGAGGGTGGTCTTGAAGATGCCCACCGGCTTGCCCGATTGCACCAGCAGCGTCTCGTCCGGCTCCATGGTTTCCAGGGAGTGCAGGATGGCCTCGAAGCACTCCCAGTTGCGGGCTGCCTTGCCCCGCCCGCCGTAGACGATGAGGTTTTCGGGATCGCCAGCCACTTCCGGATCCAGGTTGTTTTGCAACATACGATAGGGCGCTTCCAGAAGCCAGCTTTTGCAGTTCAGTTTAGTGCCCCGGGGGGCATGAATAACGTGTGCCATGGCTTACTCTCCTCTCTTGGCAAATTCCTCTACGTTGCTGCGATTATACAATGGCTTCCTCACAATGTCAACAGTTCGTTGCTGCGGATGCTAGAACACGCAGCACTCCCGCCTCTGCACGATGCTCAGACCCAGCTCCTCGGCCAGTTGCACAGCCTGGCGGGCCGGGCTCACGATCTTGTTGACGCCGGCGCGCACGGCCAGAGGATCCAACTGAGCTCGGTACTGGCCGTGAGGCCGCAGGCAGCCCAGGTGAAGCGGCCTGTCGGGGAAGCGCAGCCGGGCCTCGACCAGGATGCTGACCACTGCCTCGATGGGCGGCGGCTGGCGGTCGGCGTAGCGGGTGCCGGCTGTTGGTACGAAGACGATGAACACCAGGCTCTCCACCCCCAGCTCCTGGAGCTCTTCCATGGCCGGGTACTCGTGGCCGATGGCGCCCCCGCACAGGCCGATGGTGAGGTGAGGGATCACCCTGGTATGTCGGCGGAGCATCTGGTAAGTTCTCACGTAGTCGGCGACAGTGCGATCGAGACCGTAGACCTCGTGGATGGTCTCGTCATCGCCCACGAAGTCGAAGGACACGACGTCGGTGTAGGGGGCGATGACGCGGAGGTCTGCCTCCTCGATGAGGCCCACGTGCCAGTTCATCTTGCGCCCCTGGCGAATGGCCTTTATCTGCTCCAGATAGCGGGTCACGGGCACGCGCCCTGAGGCGTCGCAGCCGCCGGAGATGAGGCAACTGGTGGCTCCCCGCACCTCTGCTCGCCAGATGGGGATCATGTGTTGAAGATAGTACCCGCCGCAGTGGGCGCAGTCCAGGTCGCAGTGATGACCCGTGAGGCTGATGAGCGCAGTATCGAACGGATAGACGAATTCGATTTCCGGGGTGAAGTTTGCCTGCCTGACCTGCCAGGCCTCATCCAGGTGTTCGTGCCTGGTGTCTTCAGCTTCCAATCGTTGATCCTGCTTTCACCTGGGATTTACGTGGTTCGCACTGAAGTATAGCAAATCTGGAGCGAGTTGGCAA